>JANMGS010000690.1:0-4062 GCA_031374745.1 Ferruginibacter sp.
CACAACAAAATGGTAAAAGAAGATTTTGATTACATTATTCATTTTTTAAAAAACGTAGGCAAGTAAATTATGTGTGGTATAGCTGGCGTTTTTAATTTTAATAAACAACCTGTTTCGCATAAAACCATAAAAACAATGGTAGATGCCATGGCACATCGTGGGCCAGACGGAGAAGGTTTGTATATTGACGACAATATGGCATTGGGGCATAGGCGCCTATCTATTTTAGATATTACACCAAAAGGTGCGCAACCAATGGGTAGCCACAGTGGCGAATGGGTAATCGTTTTTAATGGCTGTATTTATAATTACTTAGAATTAAGATTAGATCTAAAATCAAAAGGGCATGACTTTGTTTCTACAGGCGATACAGAAGTAATTTGTGAAGGATTGGCTGAATATGGCACTGGTTTTTTTGAAAAACTAGATGGAATGTTTGCAATAGCAGCATGGCATAAACCAAGCAGAACTTTGTGGTTGAGTAGGGATAGATATGGTGTTAAACCACTATATTATTATCAAAAAAACGGTGTGTTACTTTTTGCTTCAGAAATAAAAGCTTTTTTAAAACATCCAGCTTTTAAGGTAGAGGTAAATTTATCTGCTTTAAATGAATATTTTACTTTCCAAAATGTATTTACTTATAACACCCTTTTTGCTGGAGTAACCATGTTGCCACCAGCAAACACAGTAAAAGTGAATATAGATACCCCTTTGTTACACCACAGTTGGTGGGATTATGATTTTTCAGAACCCGATGAGAAAATAAGTTTTGAGGAAGCCACTTTGGAAACAGAAAGATTATTGGCAAAGGCTGTTTCTAAACAAATGGTAGCAGATGTGCCAGTAGGTAGTTATCTAAGTGGAGGCATGGATAGCGGTTCATTGAGTGTGCTAGCCAGTAAACATGTAGATAGGTTGTATACCTTTACTGCAGGTTTTGAAATGAGCGAAGTGCAAGGCGTAGAAGCTGGATATGATGAAAGAATTGACGCCGAACTTACAGCTAATTTTATTAAAAGCGAACATTATGAGCAAGTGCTGAATGCTGGAGATATAAAATTTGCTCTACCGAAATTAGTTTGGCATTTAGAAGATCTTCGTGTAGGCATGAGCTATCCAAGCTACTACATAAGCAGGCTAGCTAGCAAGTTTGTAAAAGTATGCTTGCAAGGTACTGGTGGCGATGAGTTATATGGTGGATACCCTTGGCGATATTACCGTGTTTTTCAATCTTTAAACCAAAAAGAATTTTTTGATAACTACTACGGGTTTTGGCAACGGCTTACCAATGATAATGAAAAAGAATCCCTCTTTCAACCAGCTACTTTTGATAAGATAAAAGTAGAAGAGCCTAGAGAAATTTTTGAACGGGTTTTTACCTTCAATAAAAAATTAAAATACAATACGGCAGAAGAGCAAATTCAAAATAGTTTGTATTTTGAAATAAAAACATTTTTACCGGGCTTACTTTTGGTTGGCGATAAATTAGCAATGGCACATGGTTTAGAAGAACGGTTCCCTTTTCTAGACAATGATTTGGTTGACTTTGCCCAGAAAATACCTATAAAACATAAGCTTGGAAATTTAGAAAAAATGAAAAGGCTTGATGAAAATACTATAGGCAATAAACAAAAAGCTTATAGCAATTTTGATGATGGTAAAAACGTGCTAAGAAAAGCCATGAAAGATATTTTACCAGAAAAAATTGTAAATAGGAAGAAACAAGGATTCAGCGCTCCAGACGAAAGCTGGTACAGAGGAGAAAATGCTGCATATGTAAAAGAGTTATTACTTGGTAAAAATATTGCATGCCATGAGTTTATAAAACCAAGCTTTATTGAAAAAACAATTTATGAACACTGCGAAAAAAGAATAAACCATCGATTATTATTATGGAGCTTAATGAATTTTGAATGGTGGTGTAGATTGTTTCTTCACAACGAAAAAAACGATTAATAATATAAAACGTAGCAGTTATGAATAGGGATAAATTGTTTTTTTGTACAACCTATTTTGCGCAATGTGCCATACAAATTAGGAAGGTTATTAAGAAATAAAATTTATCGCTTTTTTTTTAAAAAGCCGGCAAATACATTAATTTAAAGGGAGGTATTATTTTTAAATACCCTAGCGAAATTGAATTTGGCAATAATGTTACCATTAACGAAGATTGCTATATTGTAGGAAAAGGAGGATTGGTTTTTGGAGATAATATAATGATGGGGGCAGGTTGTAAAATTGTTACTACAACACACAATTCATTTACAACCGATAAGCCAATGAGAGGACAAGGCTTATCATTTGAAAAAATTACTATAGGTAATGATGTATGGTTTGGTTTTAATGTGGTAGTATTAAAAGGATGTAATATTGGCAACGGTGTAATTTTAGCTGCCGGTTGTATTTTAGCCACGAAAATTGTAGAAAATTATACCGTGTGGGGGGCTGCGAAAAAAATTAGTACAAGAAGTTAATAATGTATATTTAAATATTCCAATTGTTTAATGGTTTACGATGCAAAAAAAAATTTTAATTACGGGGGTTACAGGATTGGTGGGATCCCATTTGCTGGATATTTTGCTAGAAATAGACGAATATGAAATATTCATATGTTGTAGAAATGATAAGCATGAAAGCCAAAAAGATAAGATTCAAGCAATAAAAATAGATTTTTCCACAGACTGGGATATCAACATTTTACCACAAGATTTGTTTGCTATTGTACACCTATCGCAAGCAGAAAATTTTAGAGATTTTCCAAATAAAGCGAGTGAAGTTTTTTATATTAATACCTTAAGTACACTCAAACTTATTGATTTTGCTTCAAAAAACAAAGTCGCCCATTTCATTTACGCTTCCTCTGGTGGGGTTTATGGCAATGATGGTATATTTGCCGAAGACCAAGAGGCTGTGTATAAAAAAGAAATGGGGTTTTATATAGGTACGAAATATTGCAGTGAAGTAATACTAAAAAATTATTTCGATGAGCTTAGTGTAAAAATAATTCGCTTTTTCTTTGTATATGGGAATAATCAAAAGAGATCAATGTTAATACCCAGATTAATAGATAGGGTTAAAAATGAAGAGCCGATATTATTACAAGGAACAAGTGGTATGAGCATTAATCCGGTACACGCTTCTGATGCTGCAAAAGCAATAATCGCTTGTTTGAAAATACCAGAAAGTTCGATGATAAATGTTGCTGGCCCACAAGTTTTGACATTGAAAGATGTAGGCGAGATAATCGGAGAAGCCTTAAATAAAAAACCTCGATTCATGATTGATGAAAATACGGATTCAACCAAATTGGTTGGTGAAATTACTAAAATGGCAGCATTGATACAAGAACCTTTAATAAGCTTTAAAGAGGGTATAAAAACAATGATATAAAAATAAAATTATGACTGATACGAACACAGCAAAAAGCTTTAGCGAAAAATGGCATAAAAACACCGGCTTAGCTTTTGAAAACACACTTAACCCCGAGTCTGATATATTTAAGTGGATTACGAATAGGAATGGATTTAAAAATGGAAGTGAATTAAGGGAGTTTCTAAGTACAAAAAAAAGAATATTAGATGGCGGTTGTGGTAATGGGAGGGTTACAGCGCTTTTACGAACTTATTCAAATCCTGCTACAACAGAGGTTGTAGGAATAGATCTTACTGCAGCAGATGTAGCCGAAAAAAATTTGGAACATTATGAGAATGTAAGTTTTTATACCAAAAACTTATTGGATAATTTATCCGAATTGGGCAAATTTGATTATATCTATTGTCAGGAAGTGTTACACCATACTGGCAATGCTCGAAAGGGATTTGATAATCTAGTACAGTTATTAGAAAAGGAAGGCGAAATAGCAATTTACGTTTACAAACAAAAAGCACCAGTGCGAGAGTTTGTAGATGATTATGTGAGAGAAAAAATTGCAGAATCATAATCCATTCCTGCAATTTTTTCTCTCACATAATCATCTACAAACTCTCGCACTGGTGCTTTTTGTTTGTAAACGTAAATTGCTATTTCGCCTTCCTTTTCTAATAACTGTACTAGATTATC
>JANMGS010000710.1:0-6153 GCA_031374745.1 Ferruginibacter sp.
TTCACATTAGGTCTTTAATGGAAGACAGCAAAGGCAATCTATGGATTGGAAATAATTGTGGGGGTGGTCGTAGTGGAATTGGCGTAATAAAATATGATGGTAAAAATTTCATTCATTTTACAAAACAACATCAATTAAGAACACAAGACACCAAGGGTAGTTCCTTGGACAAAGTTTTTTCTATAGGTGAGGACAGTTTAGGAAACATTTGGTTTGGAACCAACGAATCTGGTGTATGGCGTTATGATGGATACTCTTTGAAAAACTTTACCCAAGAGGATGGTCTAGATAGTGATATTACATGGATAATCTATAAAAGCAAATCAGGTGAATTATGGTTTGGTGGAGGTCCCAATGGTGTGTATCGTTTCACAGGAAAGTCTTTTGAAAGAAAATATTAATTAAAAGTACGAAAGCACAACAAAAGTATTTGCAAAAGCAGGGCTGGACAATGCAACATCAGCTATGCGTGTCTTATTCTGAAATGGGTTGTCTACAAAATGGACATTAAAAATTAACGACCCCACACCATTCACCCTTACAATTTTATCTCAATACCAACTCCTCCAAACACCCCCTCCCCAATTTGTAGCACGGTCTTTGAATAGTAAGTTTTTTACCTTTGTATTCAGAAAATAAGTTATGCCCAAAATTGTATTCGTTTTTTTAATTTGCATCCTTCCAGCACTTTCAAAAGGGCAAACTGCTTCGTTTACATACCAAAGTACCAATGGGTTATACTGTAGCCCCAGTGCTATTAATTTCACACAAACTTGTACGGGTTCTCCATTAGGTTTTACATGGAGCTTTGGCAATGGGCAGTTTAGCAACGATGCAAACCCTAGCATTGTATTTCCAACCGCTGGTACTTACACCGTAAAGCTTGTTGCCGTTTTTGGTGCAGAAGCTATTGAGACTTCGCAAACAATTGTGATCAATCCAACCATAACCAGTTCATTGACTGTAGATAGAAATTATATTTGCCTTCCTGGCACGGTAGCTTTTACGCTTTCCTCTACAGGATCTATTGTGAGCTACGATTGGAATTTTGGCGATGGTACAACCACCAGCAATACAAGCCCCACCATTAGCCATACCTATGCTGGCTTTGGAGCTTTTGCTGCTTCTGTAAAAGCTACGGATGCATCGGGTTGCTTTTCAACTAGCTTTATTACTATTACCGTTCAAAACCCGCCCATAGCTGGTAGCGTGTCGCCAATAAGTGGTTGCCTACCAGCCAATGTAAACTTTAGTGCAAATGTAACGGTGCCCATTGGAGGCTCTTTTACAAATTACACCTGGGATTTTGGAGATGGAAGCCCTTTATCCAATACGAGCTCACATACTTACAATGCAGTAGGCTCCTACAATCCTACCGTTAGTATTACAACCAATGAGGGTTGTACAAATACATTCAATTATCAAACAATTGCATTTGGCACCCCACCTACCAATCATATTGCATACCCAAGAAAATTCATTTACTGTGGTTCCGAAACCGCTGTATTTATTTCTAAAGCCAATACAGCCAATACCTATTTTTGGGATTATGGCGATGGTATTACAGAAACGGTAACAGACACCATTACCCTGCATAAATATCTTACGCTTGGTCCAAAAACTGTTACTGCAACCCCCTACTTTAATGGCTGTGCAGGCACTCCCATTAGTTTTCAAATAAACGTAGTAGGTGTAATTGCAAGTTTTACCTACAGCAACACATGTACCAATAAAAAAACATTTTCATTTACCAATACCACACAGGGAAATCAATCTGCTGTTTTGTGGAATTTTGGTGATGGAAGCCCTACCGCTAGTACCACAAATGTTACACATACATTTCCTAATGCTGGCACATTCAATGCTACCCTCACCATAACGGATAATCTTACAGGCTGCACGGATGCAACAAGTGCAACTATTTTTACAGCTAGCCCTAGCTTGATAAATCCAGATACTTTTTTATGTAGAAATAACAACACAACTTTTACGATACAAAATAATACCAGCAATGCTGGCGCCTCTTATAACTGGAATGTGGTGGGCCTTACACAAGCTTCCAATAACAGCAATCCTTACAACACAATTGCATCTGTTTTTGGTAATTTTTCTAATAATTATGTAGTTATAAACAATGGGAGCCAATATTGTGGCGATACAATAACCCTCAACCACCCGATAGCTGTAAGAGGCCCGAACTTAAGTTTTACTGCCCCCACTCCTATTTGTGCCAATACAGATTATACTATTATCAATACTTCCAACGCATATCTCGCCTCCGATACCGTAAAAGGTTGGTATTGGAATTATGGAATAATCAATAAAAACGATACCATTTACCAACCTCCTACTATTCGCTATACTGGTGCAGTAACATATTATATCAAATTAATACCAAGATAAAAAAACGGCTGTATAGATAGTTTGATAAAACCGGTTGTGGTGAAACCCACACCTTTTTTGCGAATTTTCCCACGTAATGATACGTTGTGCCAAGGGCAATTAGATACATTGGTTGCATTTCACAGTGATACCCTTTTGTGGTCGCCTGCTGCATTGGTTTCTTGTGCCACTTGCGATACGGTATTAGTTAACCCAAACATTACCACTTTATTTTATGCATCTGCTACCAATAGCCAAAACTGCACAGTAATAGACAGTACATTATTAACCGTTTACACGCCATTTATTGCTACTGCAATAGCTAGTCCGGTTTATGTATGCCTCTTTGATAGTGTACGCATAAATGCAGCGCCTACCGGAAAAACCATCACTTGGTCGCCCACTACTGATATTTCCAATAGTACTATTTATAATCCATTGGTAGCTCCCCCCATAAATACGACCTACACGGCCTTATTGGCTGACTCTGCCGGATGTTTTAATAGTAGCACTACTGTAGATGTAATAGTAAAATCGCTGCCACAAGTAAATGCCGGGCCAGATAGAGTTTTACCTTACAACAGTTCATTTACGCTATCGCCTATTTACAGTAGCAATGTAATTTCCTATGAGTGGTCTCCTGCCGAAAATTTAAACTGTTCTGCTTGCCAAACACCTAGCGGTATTGCTTTAGATGCTGCTACATATAGTATAAAAGTAAAGAGTGATAGTGGCTGTGTAGCAAAAGACGATATCAACGTTTTTGTGGAGTGCAAATATGCAAACTTGTTATTACCAACTGCTTTTTCCCCCAATAGAGATAGAATAAATGATGTTTACGCTCCCATTACAAGGGGAATAAAATCTATTTCAAAATTTGCTATCTATAATAGGTATGGCCAATTGGTGTACGATGCGAAGAATTTTAAACCAAATGCCAAGAATGTTGGATGGGATGGCAGGCGCAACGGAATTGACCAAAACCCTGGCGCCTATATGTTTGTTATGGAAGCCATTTGCGATTTGGGAGAGATAATACAGAAACAAGGCTCGTTTTTGTTGTTGCGATAGATTAAACATATTTTATTTACTAACAATTTTACAAAAATCGTAAAATTACTATTAAAAAAAAGTTTACATTTACTGTCTGAAATTATGACACACGAAACAACTGAGACAATAAAGGTAATTATTGCAGATGACCATGTATTGTATAGAGCAGGTGTAAAAGCTGCTTTAAGCCAGAAAAAAGACATTGAAATTATTGCTGAGGCAGACAATGGAATGCATCTTATTAATTTGCTAAAAACAATTCCTGCAGATGTAATTCTTCTTGATATCCAAATGCCTATAATGGATGGAATACAAGCATTACCTGAAGTAAAGAAAATATGCCCAAATGCAAAAATAATTATGCTCACCATGATGGATGACCATAGCATGATTACCAAACTGATGGAAATTGGGGCAAACAGTTATCTATCTAAAACAAGTGACAGCGAAATAATATATGAGGCAATAAAAACCTGTCATAACGAAGAATATTATTTTAATTCTATGACCAACCAGGCGTTGCTTACCAATTTGAAGCAACGCAATGTACAATTGCCTCCTCAATTGCTTGGTAATATAGATGCGCATTTAAATGATAAAGAAACCATGATATTGCGATTGATGTGTGAGGAAAAAAGCACCAAAGAAATTGCAGACATAGTAGAATTAAGCCCTCGTACTGTAGAGGCTTTAAGAGATAAATTAAAAGTAAAAACCGGTGCTAAAACAACTGCAGGTTTAATTTTGTATGCTGTAAAGCATAAAATTATTGAGGAATTATAAAATCTATTTTTTAGTTTTGAACGTACTATAATCTTCCTTTAGCGGAAGATTTTTTATTTTAATAATATGATGAATCACTTTAACTATAATGGGAAAATATTTTCAGAAAATGAATTAATCATTGGCCCTCAAAACCGTGGGTTAAGGTATGGCGATGGAATTTTTGAAACAATAAAATATAAAAATGGCAACCTTATATTAAAGGAAGAGCACTTTGCAAGGTTATGGAAGGGAATGCAAATGCTACAATTTGATATCCCAAAATTATTGAGTCCAGAAAAATTGGAAAATGAAATTACCAATCTGCTACACAAAAACAAACTAGAAGCTGCGAGGGTAAGGCTCACCATCATTAGGGGAGATGGTGGCATTTATGACGCCAAAAATCATACAGCAAACTATATCATTGAAGCCATAAAATTGCCAGAAGACAATGGGCCGCTTAATACAAATGGATTACAATTGTGTTTGTATGAAGATGCAAAAAAAAGTATAGATGCATTTAGTAATTTAAAAACGAATAATTATTTACCTTATTTTATGGGAGCATTGTATGCCAAAGCCAAAAAATGCAACGATGCATTGATAGTGAACAGCAATGGTAATATTTGTGATAGTACAATAGCCAATGTTTTTTACATAAAAGAAAAAATCGTTTATACGCCTGCCCTCACGCAAGGCTGTGTAGCGGGGGTTATGAGAAAATACTTAATAGAAAAAATACGAAAATTGGGTTTTACCGTACATGAATCAATTGTAACAAAAGCAGATTTAGTTGCAGCAGACGAAATATTTTTAACCAATTCTATTTACAACATTAGGTGGGTAGCTGGTATAGAAGATAAAAAGTATACCAACCAAATTATTTGGAAAATATCGGATGATTTAAGGAGGAAAGAAATAGAATTTTGCTAAAAAAACCAACCCTCTATTTGGAACCTGTATTGCTTCAATTCAATCTTTTTCTTTGCCTACTTTGTTGGATTGGCTTAAATAAAAAATATGAAAATAAATATATTTTGGTTTAGAAGAGATCTAAGGTTAGAAGACAATATTGGTCTTTTCAATGCACTTACTGGCGAAAACCCAGTGCTGCCCATTTTCATCTTTGATACCGAAATTTTAGATAAATTAGAAAACAAAGCAGATGCTCGGGTAGAATTTATACATGATAGCTTGTTAGCAATGCAAGAGAAATTAACTGCACTTGGGAGTACATTGAAAGTTATGTATGGTAAGCCTGTAGAGGCATTTAAAATATTGCTCGCAAAATATACTGTAGAAAAAGTTTTTACCAACAACGATTATGAACCATATGCAATAGCAAGAGATGCATCCATAAAAAATTTACTAGAAAAAAATAATGCAACCCTCGTTTCTTACAAAGACCATGTAATTTTTGAAAAATCAGAAATAGTAAAAGATGATGGAAAACCGTATACTGTTTTTACTCCTTACAGCAAAAAATGGAAAGCTGCTCTAAAAGAAGATGATCTCAAGTTATACAAAACAGAAAATTACTTTAATAATTTTTTACAAACCACAGCAGAAGAAATACCATCGTTACAAAAAATGGGATTCGAAAAAACAAGCCTGTCTTTTCCAGCAAAAACGGTGGAAGCTGAGCTTGTAAAAAAATACAGCATACAGAGAGATATACCAAGCATACAAGGCACTTCGCACTTGGGTTTGCATCTACGTTTTGGCACCATTAGCATTCGTAGGCTAGCAAAATATGCTCGCAATTTATCTGAAACATTTTTGAATGAATTGATATGGAGAGATTTTTACCAAACGATTGTATGGCATTTTACTCATGTAGGACTAGGCAAAGCATTTAAACCAGCGTATGATTTTATACAGTGGAAAGATGATGAAGAAGGCTACAAAAAATGGTGCGATGGACAAACGGGTTATCCAATAGTAGATGCAGGT
>JANMGS010000728.1:0-2334 GCA_031374745.1 Ferruginibacter sp.
GGTTTTTCCAACGATTACTCTTTGTTGTACCATACTTATGCGCCTACTTTAATTGTAAGTTGCGATGAGCCCATAAACGTAGCGCCAATCATTGCAGAAGAATATATGCTAAAGCATAGAAGTTTGGAGGGATTTAAAGTAAAACCCACTGCAGATTATTTGGATAGCCGCAAACCTATTTTAGTAAACGATGATTGTCATATTGTACTTGCAGCACCTCAACAAAGTATGACAGATTATTTTTTTAAAAATGCCGATAGCGATGAAGTGATTTTTATACATGAAGGTACCGGCGTTTTAAAAACCTGTTATGGGGAATTGACATTTTCATACGGCGATTATATAGTGATACCAAGAGGTACTATTTACCAGATACATTTCGATACAGAAGTAAATAGGTTGTTTATTGTAGAGTCACATTCGCCCATTCAATATCCAAAAAGATACTTAAGCAAATACGGTCAGTTAATGGAGCATGCCCCATTTTGTGAAAGAGATATACGCAAGCCCGAAAATTTGCAAACACACGATGTAAAAGGAGATTTTATTATTAAAACAAAAAAGAAAGGAATGTTGTATGGCATCCATTATGGCACGCATCCTTTTGATGTAGTAGGGTGGGATGGCTGTTGTTATCCTTATATTTTTAGCATACATGATTTTGAACCTATAACTGGGAGAGTACACCAACCTCCACCAGTACACCAGACTTTTGAAACCGATGCATTTGTTATCTGCTCATTTGTACCACGTTTATACGATTATCATCCGCAAGCTATACCTGCGCCATACAACCACAGCAATATTGATAGCGATGAGTTATTGTATTATGTAGATGGAGATTTTATGAGTCGCAAGCATGTAACCCGTGGTATGATGACCTTGCACCCCGCAGGTATTCCGCATGGCCCACAACCAGGCCTTGCAGAAAAAAGCATTGGTGCCAAAGAAACAAAAGAACTGGCTGTAATGGTAGATACTTTTAGGCCACTGAAACTTACGGTAGATGCTATCGCAATAGAAAACGAAGGCTATGTGATGAGCTGGGCAGAGTAATTTTTTTTGTGCAGGAAATCTGTTGAACGTTGATTGAACTAATGTAGACTGATTTTTGTGTTCTTTGTGTGTTTTTCCTTTGTGTACTTTGTGGTAAAATAAAATAGCAATTGAACAGATGTTTTTTTATTTAAAACACTGATTGAACTGACCTGTATGCCGGTAGGCAAGTTTGATGGATGTAATCAGATTTTTGTGCTCTTTGTATTTGTCTTTCCTTTGTGTACTTTGCGGTAAAAATAATTCAGTACTAGAAGAGATGTGGATGTTTTTTTTAAATTTTAAAACACTGATTTAACTGACCTGGCAGACAGAAGGCAGTGTTGACGGATCTACACAGATCTTTTGTGCTCTTTGTGTGCTTTGTGGGATATTGAAACAACACATGAACAGATGTAGTTTTTGTAAAATTTAAAACACTAACGGAACAGTTTTGGCTGATTTACACTGATTATTTGTGCCCTTTGTGGGATTTTTATTTCCCCAACCAATCTTTAAAGCCATTTACCCGTTCTCGACTTACAATTGTTTCTACATTTGCAGTAGGTACAATTTCTATTTTTAGCCTACCGCCAAGCCATGTATGTACTTTTTTTATGGCTTCTATGTTTACCAATAAATTTCTGTTTATTCTAAAAAAATTATTGGGCTGCAACTGTTCTTCCAATTGGGACAGGTTGTTTTCCAATAAGTATTTAGTGCCATTAAAATCTACAGCATAGCAAAGTTTGCCATCGGCAAAACAATGCGCTGTATTGTCTGTTTTCAGATAGCTAAGTTGTTGTCCTCTTTTTATGAGTAAGCGCTCTTTGTATTTTACCGTATTGATATCTTGTAACAATTTCATCATTCTTTCGGAGAAATTGTTTTCTTTTTTTTGAAACAATTGTTGGTACTTATCCAACGATTGATTTAACTCAATTTCATCAATTGGTTTTAATAAGTAATCTATGCTATTTACTTTAAAAGCTTTGAGCGTGTATTGGTCAAATGCGGTGGTAAAAATTACAGGTGTAGCAATGTTTATTTGATTAAAAATTTCGAAACTAAGGCCATCTGCCAATTGTATATCCATAAAAATTAAATCGATGTTATCAGCATGCTCAAGATAGCGTACGCTGCTCTCTATGCTATCTAATTTTTGAAGAATCTCTATGCTGTTATCATAACTACGCAATAATGCAGAAAGCCTATTGGCGGCAGGGGTTTCGTCTTCAATAATAATTACTCGCATAGCTCTAATTATCTATTAAGGGTATGGATACAGTGAAATTTGTT
>JANMGS010000741.1:0-2478 GCA_031374745.1 Ferruginibacter sp.
TACAAATTTAGAATTTGGGATGAGCGAATGGAAGAATAAAGTAAAACCAAATAGTTGCAATAATAATTTGTATGTAAATCAATAATTATGGAATCTTACGAAACACTTACAGAAGCAATTGCCGCCTTAAAAACACAAGGCTATACAGAAGATTTTAATCTTAAAGAAAATTGTCTTGAGTGTATAGCTGGAAGGCAACTATTATTGCCGCAGGAATTTGTGATAGATAAATCTTTTCGGTTTGATGTAGATGAAGACCCTTCTGACCAATCTGTACTATATGCTATTTCATCGGAAAAGCATTCGTTGAGAGGGCTTTTGGTAAATGGGTATGGCATTTATTCTGATGATGTGAGCAATGAAATGCTGGAAAAGTTAGGTGGCAAAAATGAATAAAAATAATTTTATTATACTCCTTTTTGTGTAGTCCTGCTTTTTGCCCCTTTTGTCAAAGCTAAGCTTTCACGTCTTGTTATCGTCTTTACAAATTCCACTTTTCTAAAACGCAAAGCACTCCAATCTTCGTCTATTGCTACCATCCTTACTGTCTCAAGGTTTAGTTTTCCCAATATTTGCCAACCAGTATCTCTATTAAAATCGCATGTGTATTTTTTGGAACTCCCTTTGGGATAACACATCCACAGTAAGACATCTCCCATTAATTTGGGATATATTGCTGCAGCCATTTTATCCACTTCTTTTTGTGTAGTTACGAAACATAAAATGAATCCAATTTCTTTTACTTTATTTAAATCTTTTACAATTTTTGCTTCTGTTGCCATTTGGGCAAGTTCCTTTTCAAAAGATGGTGGAGCATTTAATACAACGATGGTTTTGTATTCTTTAAAGTTAAGCTTTTTGAAAAGTGGCGTCATTTTTTTTCAATTTTTTTAAAACGAAATTTATTTGGTCAATTCTTTGAACTCCATTTCAGATACAATCAACAAATTTACTTTAGGTAGTCGTTTTGTAAGTTCTCTCCAATTCGCATCTTGCTTATAAATTTTTTGAAGCATTGCAGCCGCCTCTTTTACCTTTTTGTTATTGGCCAGTGTAATGGCTGTCCAGTATTGCATTTCTAGGTTTTGAGGAAATTGTTTCATGGCGGCACCATATTCTTCCATGGCTAGTTTCATGTCATTTTTTTCTGTAGCCAAATCGCCTTTATCCATATGTTCGTATGCCCTAAATAATTTCAATAACCTATCTAATTCTACCAACGGTTTTTCATTATCATCTACCCTTATGTCTATTAACTTATCGTTCCAAGGTTGGCCATTGCTTTTGCCAGCCACTACTAAAATAGCAGCAGACTGTTTGCCCCGTATATCTCCACCAACTGCCTGTGCAGCTTGCAATGCAGCTAAAACCCTTTCTGCTAATGGTTTTCCTGCACTAACTTCATAGGCTTTTACCATGGCAGGGCACACTTTATTATTTAGCATCATATTGCTTTGCACCGAAAAGTTTTTACCTACAATATTAGAGGCATAATCAATACAGCTTTTGCCTGTATAAGCATCTACATTTCCGTTTGCATCTATCATGGCAACTTGCCTCACTTCTCTACCATCGTCTTTAGAAAGCAATTCTTTTAAAGCATCTGGAGCCGTTTTTCCATCCTTCATCAATGCCAATCCTTTTATGCCATAACTTTTATTTACAAATGCTTGTGTGGCTACCACCCCCACGCCAGCTTCGCCCCAAGGAACGGCTGTACCAACACTAAACCAATGGCTTTGTACACCCACAGCCATTTCACCTGTAACTGCATCTCTGGCTACAATAGAAAATGTATGGGCAAACGGATTGTTCTTATTAAAAAATTGAGCTACTGTTGTGTTGGCAAAAAAGAAAAAGAACAAAACGATTGAGAGGAATATTTTCATACAAATTATTTTCAATAAAGCTACAAACAAAAGATTTGATTTTAGATAAAATTAATACCTATAAATTATTGGTTTTATTATTTATAAAATCTTTCAGCCAAAAAAATAATTTCCGCTAAATTTACACTTCATCATAACATAATCATGCCCACAGTAAACGAACAGATAGCCATTCTTTTTAACCAATTTAATATAGAAGAAATTGACAGTATACAGAAAATACCACAGAGCGGAGGAGATAGAATCTATTATAGAATAACAACAAAAAAAGCAGGGAATTATATTGCAACGTATAGCAATAACATAAGGGAAAATGAAACCTTTATCTATTTCACCAACCATTTTAAAAATGTAGGCGCACCAGTACCAAAGCTATTTGTCATTAATGAAGAAAAGAATATTTACATCCAAGAAGACTTTGGAAATGTTTCTTTACTAGATAAATTAGAATCAGAAGGTCCTAACGAAAATATAAAATCACTTTACAAAAAAACCTTAAAAGCTTTAAGTCATTTACAAATAAACGGCGATAAAAATCTGGACTATAGCAAATGCATTACCAGCAAAGAGTTTGGCAAGCAAGCTATTT
>JANMGS010000824.1:0-8113 GCA_031374745.1 Ferruginibacter sp.
TTTGTGCATTTATTGTGCCATGCGCAAAAAACAACAGTAGCAGCTAAATCTAACGATATTGTAATAACACCTGGAGTTGGTATCGGAGCGCTTAAACTTGGAATGAGTGAGGCAGCAGCCTATAGCGTTTTAAAAGGAGAAATTACATGGAAAAGTTACAAAGAAGAAATGACAACTTTTAAAAGTTTTGGGGCTAAGTTTGCTATAGATAGCATCGTTCAATTTGTGATTGGATTTGATAGCTGCGCATCTTATGCTGGTGACTTACCAAATAAAATGCCTGTTTATTCAATGTATTTTAAAAACCACAAACTAAATTTTATAACAGTAACTTCTTATGGAAAACCGGAAGCACTTGCAAAAAGAGTTGTTCTCACAAATGGTATTCGTTTTTACCAAAGCATGGCAGTATGTACTTCAAAAATGAAAACAAAGTATATCCCTATCCAATATGAAGGATACGATGGAGATTATATTTATTACAAAGAAGGCCTTGAATTTACATTTGATGGAAAGAAATTGACAACCATTGGCATTTTTGCAGCAACAGCAAATTTTGCACAACGTATAAAAGATAAAAGCTACGACTTACAACAAGAATGGGAAGATGCTGAATAAATGAAAATAACGTTTGAGTCGATGGTTGGTAACGAACGTTCATTTTACAATCAATACTTTGTGGTTTATTAGGGTGAATTGTAGGCTTAACCCAATTTATTTATTTCGAAAATTATTTTATCAGAGTTTTCGAATTTTTGCAGAAGCCAATAACTTTCCTTTGCTATCAAACAACGCTAGAAAGTATACCTCGCTTGGATGTTGACTAATATCTACTTTCATATTTCCATAAGGGACATTCAAAAAATATCTATTGGTAAATATTCTGGCTCCTTTGCCGTCATATACATTTATTACCCTGCCTCCTAAGTTAGCTGCGCCATTGTTATAACTTACATTAAAAATGCCGTTGCTAGGATTTGGCAAAATGAAAATTGAATCTTTTATGATAGCAGATTGAGTATAGATGCTGCTCGAACTTGCCACACAGCCTGTAATAGCATCAGTAACTGTAACACTATAATTACCCGCTTCGTTTGCCAATATCGTAATCCTATCATTTATTTGAGTAGGCAATAGTACATTGTTTTTACTCCAAGTAAATGTGTAATTTCCTAAGGGAGTTACTTTGGCTATTATCGTCATCGGCATAGAAGGACTCAGCCCAATTGATGGGCTAAATTGCAATTCAACAGTAGGTGTTGGCAGTATGGTTATGTTTTGTGATGCTGTATTTGTGCACCCAAAAGAATTTGTGTACACATAGGTAATGCTGTGTACACCCGCCGTGTAATTGGCAGCTGTAAAAACTGTTTGCACAATATTATCTACTAAATAAATGCCCGTTGTGTTTGTAGTTGGAATTGGCAACCCTCCAGTGATGGTAAAAGCAGCAGCAGTTTTACAGATATTTAAAAATGGTGCTAGACTAACATTGCTAGCTGGATTGGATAAAACAGTTATTGGGTTGGATAGCGCATTATTGGAAAGAATGCAGTTACTTCCTGTTATAAATATTTCGCAGGTTACAATACTACCACTAGTAAGACTTGCCGAACTATAAATATTCGAATTGGTATTTTGTACACTTAATCCATTTACTTTAAAATTATAGGACACTATCCCACTGCCAGTATTAGCAGCTATTGCTGTAAAAATAATAGACGTACCATTGCATGAACCACCAGTTTGATTGGAAGATAAGACAACAGTAGGTAAGGTGGAGCTCGAACTTATTTGTATAGCAATGGTATTTGATGTTGCCATTGCCGTTCCAAAACAACCTACTCTATTTACGGCTATTTCACACACAACTAAATCTCCATTTATTGGAACTGCATTTGTATAAATATTAGAAGTTGTATTTTGAACAGTTAAGCCATTTACCTTAAAATGGTAGGTTACGGTACTATTGGTAATATTAGTGGCATTGGCTGTAAATACTACAGGAATGCCGGGGCAGATTGAGCCAGATGGATTAGCCAGCAAACTAACAGTGGATAGCAGTTGTGCTGTAATAGAAACAGGAAATGTACTTATGGCATTGCTGTAATTACAACCATTAAAGGATTTTAAAGTAATATTTCCACCTGCTGAAGCTCCAAAATTTACTTTAATGGTTGTGTCGCCTTGGCCACTCGTAATACTAGCACCAGCAGGAACGGTCCATAAATAATAAATGGCACCAGCAACTGGTGATGTGCGATAAACAACAGATGATGCGCCTGCACAAATTTGTGACTGGCCTGCAATAGCATTTGGCGGAAGCAATGGTACCAACGAAGTGAAATTCCAACCGGTATTACCTCCCAGATCAACAGAATTGTATGCAATAAAATTTGCAGCACCTGTACATTTAATATCTTTTATATGAATATTATAACCTAAAACCGCACCAAGGGGTTTTGTTACTGTTGCAACTGTACCTTGCAATGAGGATTTCAATAGTATATAAGATACGCAAGAACCTTGAACCTGCCAGCGATTGTTGATGGTTTGTGTGCTGCCACTTTTTAATGTGTAATTAAACCCAGACGTAAAAGTTAATTCATTGAATGTATTAGACTGGTTAATGTTTCCGTTTGAATTAAAAAGCACATTACGAAAACTATTGTTATCATTGATATTACCTGTTGAAAATGATGAATTAAAATTTAAATCATAATAAGCAAAATTACCTCCTGAAAAATTTCCATTACTACTATTAAAATTAATGACAGACGTGCCGCTGTTTAGTATAAAGTTTGGCGATGCAAGCACAGTCCAACTATCTGATAAATTAAAAACAGAACTGCCCATAATCAATTTTTTTATAGCATTATTTTGCGATAAAAAACTACTGGCATTTATTACTTGATTGTTTGTATTGAGTGTTCCATTAAAAAGAGTAATTTCCTTAGTGGTACTAAAAGTATCTTGTAATGTCCAACCACCACCCACTCCAACAAAATTAACCTTATCAAGAAATGATTTTCCTGACATGGCAATGGTTTTATCTGGAGTTTTTGCTTCAAAATCTACAACCCCTTGAAATGTTTGATTCATATTAACACTAAAAACAACAGATCCATATATTTTTAACTTGTTAAAATTTGGACCAGCTAAAGTAGGTAAGTTTGTTACACCTGTCCAAGTCATATCTCTACAATAAGCCGTTGGCAAATTTATGTTCACCGTTTGCGCAGGTAACGAAAAAGAGTTTGCATCAAACATTGCATTATCCAATGGCGAAGGCGAACATCCAGATGCAGCGCCACCGCTAGAAAGAGACCAATGGTTTCCATCATCCCAATTACCTGTATTACCTATCCAAAATAAGTTTTTTGGCGTGGGCGAATTGATGATCCAACCTGTATTATTACCAAAGTCTATCGTATTGGTTGCAGTAAAAATGGCACCACCCGTTGCTTTTATATCTTGCATAATTATAAAAGATAAATTTACAGCTGCACCGCTTTTTGTAATTAAAGCTTGGTTATTTAAGGTAGACGAGCTAATATTTATGAGAGCTACACAATTTCCATTGGCAATAAAACTAGCTAAGATGGTCTGGTTTGAAGCATTACCAAGGGTATATTTGTGCCCTTCACTAAAAGTTAGATTATTGTAAGTATTGCTTTCATAAATAATGCCGTCGCCGGCAAAAAATACGTTGTGAAAATTGTTGTTGTTGTTATAAATAATGCCTTGTGCGTAATAACTTGTTGAAGTGAAATTCAAATCATAATAAATAAGACCTGCACCAAAAAAAGGCGAGCCCGAAGAAGTAAGATTAATGGTAGATGTTCCACAATTCAAAATGAAATTTAAAGATTGTGCATACCAGGTTTGAAAAGTAAAAACCGATGAACCCATATTCAACGTTCTTGCCCTACCAGATTCTGAATAGAACTCGGACCCATTTACGGGCTGGTTATTGGTTGTAAGCGTACCATCATTTAAATTAATGGGAGCTGTTGTTGTAAAAGTATCTTGCAATGTCCACCCCCCTCCTATTCCATTAAAATTAATTGTATTTAAAAAAGATTGCCCAGCCATTGTAATTGTTTTGCCCAAGGCTTTTGCTTCAAAATCTACCCCACCAGCAAAGTTCATAGTCATTGCTGGTATAAAAGTTAGCGTGCCATAAATTTGTAAAAGATTTAGATCTTCTCCAGCTAAGGTTGGTACCTTTATAGCTCCTGTCCACTTCATATCATTGCAATATGCTTTTGATACATTTATAGTTACAATAGAGCCAGTATTTGTAAATGAATTTACATCAAAAATTACATTATTCAATGGAGAAGGGGAGCAACCAGACGCCGGGCCACCGCTTGTGAGTGACCAATGATTTCCATCGTTCCAATTACCAGAATTACCTACCCAATACAAATTATTTGAAGCAAGAGAATTTATTGTCCATCCGGTATTTGTTCCTAAGTTTACTGCATTGTTTGCCGTAAAAATAGCACCGCCAGATGCAATAATGTCTTTTAGTATTAAAAACGAAAGGTTTACTACTCCTGTAGTTTTGGTTATTGTAGCTTGAACGTTAACTTCTGTTGGACTAATATTTATTAAGGACCTGCAATTTCCACTAGCTGTAAATATTCCATTTATTGTTTGGTTTGTACCACTTGCTATTTTGTAACTACAACCAGCACTAAAAGTTAAATTTGAGTAAGTATTATTTCCATTTATTCTTGCATTTGCATTAAACAAAACATGACGAAAAATATTATTACCATTTAAAAAAGCTATAGAATTCGCACCGTTATCTGTAAAGTTTAAATCGTAATATTGCAAATTAGCGCCTACAAAGGATGAATTTGTTCCCGTTAGGTTAATAGTAGATGTGCCAGCATTTAAAGTAAAACCAGTAAAACCCGCAGCCCATAAATCAAGATTAAATACAGATGCCCCCATATTTAAAGTTCTTGTGGTAGATGCATTTGAATAAAAGCTAAGTGCATTTACTGTCTTATTATTGGTTGTGAGAATGCCATTGTTCAAATAGATTTCGCTTGCGGTAAAACTGTCCTGTAATGTCCAACTAGCCCCAATACCATTAAAGTTTACAGTTGATAAAGATCTCCCAGCCAGTGTAATTGTTTGTCCAAGGCTAGTGGCTTCAAAATCTACAACCCCATTCATCGTTACATTCATACCATTTACAAACGTAAGTGAGCCATAAATATTTAGCGTATTTAAAGGAAGTAACAACGAAGGTGTGTTTGTTACACCTGTCCAATTCATGCTTCGGCAAAAAATAGAAGTAGGATCCAGCGTTACTGTCTGGTTGGGTGCCGTAAAAGAATTGGCATCAAAAAACACATCATCTACAGCTGTGGGTATTTGATTGTGCAATATACTACCACCCGATGTTGTAGCCCATTTATTAAGGTTTGACCAATTGCCAGTGCCGCCTACCCAATAATAATTTAATGCACTGGATTTAAAAGATGATAAACACAATAAAAAGAAGAAAAAAAAGGAACTTGCAGTGTACTTATAGGTCCTTAAGAATTCTTTCATGTTAAGATAATAGTAATTGTCTATTAAATATAACACTTAAAATTAAAGAGAGGTAAATTCTATTATCTATTTTTGTAAAACTACTTCCACTTTTTCAATAATTCTTGCGCCTCTGTTTTAACCCTATTATCATCTTCAACCACATTTTTTAAGGTAAGCAAATAGTTAAGTTGGGTTATGGCTTTGGTTTTATCGCCTTTTTTATTGTATGCCTTGGCCAGTTCCAAGTAATTTAAAATAGAGGTTGCATTTATGGCTTTTGCCTTTTCATAACAATTGATGGCACTTTGAAAAGAAGCAGCAGGAAGTGCTCCAAAAAATATTTTTGCAGCTGTTCGTTCAAACCCACTGAGATTGCTTACTTCATAATGCCATTTCCCCAATATATGCCAAGCCCTGAAGTTTTTCGGATTAACAGCTATTGCTTTTTCTGCATATGCCTTTAAATCTTTTACATATACAATTTTTTCTTTGCCACTTTTCCGCAATACAATCCTACCAATCGCTATTGCCATTGCTACATTAGCCACATCGCTTTCTGGGTAGAGCTTATAGGCTGTTTTAGCATAAATAAGTGAAGTATTAAAAAAAGCATCTCTTGTTGTAGCATTGGTTTCTCTGTTTCCCATATTGCTGCAAATTTCCGAACATCTGGCAAGTGCATGCAAATTGTTTGGTTGTACTTTCAATACTTCCTTAAATTTAGCGAATGCAGCTTTTTCGTCTGGCAATAATTCCAATCGGTCCCCTTCGTGTATGAGTACGCTTACATCCTGTGCAAGCGAAGCCGTGTTGATGAACAAGGAAAGAATGATTAAAGAAAATAACTTCATTAGGTAAATGATTTTGAATATACAACGCCTACTTCGCCAGTAAAGTTACTTATTGGAGGATTGATTTTTTTTATAGAAATGTTAATTGTTGAAATACGATTATCAAATTCGTATAATGCTTCTACGATATTTTGAGCAAGTGTCTCTAATAATTTTTCTGGTATTTGAAATTTATCTTTTTTTATTTGGTAAGCGCTTACATAATCGATGGTATCATTTAATGCCATAATCTTATCTGGGGCATTAAAAACAATGGAAACAGATACTTCGAAATCTGTTCCCAAAATGGTTTCTTCTTCATGAACACCATGATAAGCAAAGAATTTAAGCGCATGTAGTTGTATGGTAAACATCAATGAAATCCTTTTTCACTCAAATAACGCTCTGCGTCTAAAGCTGCCATACAACCACTACCAGCTGCAGTCACCGCTTGCCTGTATATTTTATCTTGTACATCTCCCGAAGCAAATACACCTTCAATATTTGTTTTAGATGTACCTGGCACTGTTTGAATATAACCAGCATCATCCATTTCCAACCAGCCTTTAAAAATATCGCTGTTTGGCTTGTGGCCTATTGCTACAAAAAAAGCACTTACTGGTATTTCGGTTTTTTCGTTTGTTTGATTGTTTAAAATTCTTACTGCTTCCACTTTTTTATCACCTAGTATTTCGTCGGTTTCGCTGTGCCAATATACTTTGATGTTGGCAGTTGCCAGCACCCTATCTTGCATTATTTTACTTGCTCTCATTTCTCCTTTGCGTACAATCATGTGTACGGTACTGCATATTTTAGATAAATACAAAGCTTCTTCTGCTGCAGTATCTCCTGCACCCACTATAGCGGCTTCTTTCCCTTTAAAGAAAAACCCATCGCACACGGCACAAGCACTCACTCCATATCCATTGAGCCTTTGCTCACTTTCTATACCCAACCATTTTGCTGCGGCTCCAGTACTAATAATTACCGAATCTGCTTCTATCCACTTCTCCTCATCTATTTCTACTTTTAATGGCTGTGCAGAAAAATCTACTTTGGTTGCAAGGCCATAACGAATATCCGTACCCATTCTTTTGGCTTGCTTTTCGAAATGCTCCATCATTTCGGGACCTTGTATTCCATTTGGATATCCTGGATAATTTTCTACTTCGGTTGTAATGGTTAATTGCCCACCTGGCTGTATTCCTTGATATAACAAAGGTTTCATATTTGCCCTTGCAGCATAAATGGCTGCAGTATATCCCGCCGGGCCAGATCCTATTATCAAACAACTTACTTTTTCTGCTATTGTATTTTCCATTTTATTGGGTCTATTATTTTTCTAAAATTAAATGATTTATTTTTATTGGGCTATAACTGTTTTATACTTTACAGCATATCCACAAAAAGCGCCCAAAGCACCATTAGAGATATTGCCCAATACTTTATTTGGCTGTGCAAAAGGATTGCCATTACTTTGAAAAGCAAATTCCCAAGTATTCCAAAAATTATAAGTTGGTCTGGATATATTACACCATTTCAAAGTAATTGTATCTCCTTTTTTGAAAAAATTATCATCACCACTGGGCTTGTTGTTTCTATCAATGCCTTGAGGAATTTGAGAATTAAAACTGGTTCCATCTATTATTTGATCATCAAAAACGGAGTTCTCTCCTGGCCAAAATGGCTCACTGTTTTTTTTGGTAAAATACCTTCCACTATTGCCC
>JANMGS010000840.1:0-4658 GCA_031374745.1 Ferruginibacter sp.
TATACTAGCAGGCTCATTTATACATACACCCCAATGCCAGTATGCCAAACTCAATCTTCTAGAATACGCTGGACCAAAAGGAGGATAACCAATAATATTTGATGTAGTCCAATCTGCACCTTGTGCAACGCCTCCTGTAATTACAGGTGTACCAGTACCTTGGCCTAGTGTATCGGGATAGCTTGCAGTATTAAAATACAATGGTGTGGGGCTAGGGCTTACAGGAACAGGTGTAAAAGTAAATAGGGAATCTACTGCTGCAGATGGCGTCATGGCTAGCAAAGAATTAAGATCCGCTTTCTTTACACCAAAACTTGCTCTGCGCAATAAATGTGTTGCTTCCCAAACTGTCCAAGCTCCTGCATACGGTGCAATTCCACTCGTAATATTTCCAATACGATTTGATAAAGCAGTATCATTTTCACTAGGGATAACTATAGCATTGCTGTATACCCTCGGCCCCAAAGATTTACGTGAATATTTATCAAAAAGTGGATCGTCTGAATCTGGAGAATTTAAATCTGGAGCTTGTTGTTTTTGTATTTTTAGAGAGCGAAAGAATGCTCTCCTAGAAACTGTTGGGGTTCCCATATGAATTTTATTTAGGTGTAATGAATTTCTATATAATTGATTTTTTGAACAATGAAAATTAAACACCCTCTTATCGTTGAACCAAATAAAAGGATTAAGTTTACATAAATATAAACTTTGAAAGCTATATATCTTGTAGTACTATCTACTTTTTTTATTAACATTTCTTTTGCACAAACCGTACCAATTAATTTACCGGCTTACGAAAGGATTCCTACTTTGCCAGCATTTAAGTTGTTTTTAGCCCCCGATAGTATTGTTTTTCTAAAGCAGGATCTGAAAAAAAGAAAGCAAACTATTGTAATGGTATTTAGCCCAGATTGCGACCATTGCAGACATGCAACCGAAGATTTAATTGCACACATACAGCTTTTTAAAAAAGTGCAGATTGTCATGGCTTCTTCGCTGGGGTTTCAACCAGTAAAAAAGTTCTATCAAGATTTTAAATTAGCCGATTATGCCAATATTAAAGTAGGTTGGGATAATATTTATTTCTTAGGTTCATTTTATGAAGTAAATAGTTTTCCGGCCATTTTTTTGTACAATAAAAAAGGAAAATTTATAAAAGCATTTGATGCCAATGCAAAGTGGGAAACAATTGCAGCATCACTTTAATAACGTATGAATTGTTGTATCCATTCTGCTTTATTGCCTATAGATACTCTAATAACATACATACCTTTTCCAATATTTGAAATGGGTATTTGTATATTTTTTGTATTGGAGGCAAGTCTTAGTCTCGTAAATGTAGTGCCCGATTGAAGGTTTTGAATGAGAATATTAATTACCCCATCAATTACATCTGTACCAGTATGCTTAAGATGGAGCAGCTCGCCAATGGCTGGCACCGGATAAATATTCCACGAACTTTTTACATTCTTTATTGCATTATTTATGGATTTTGTTGTTTCCGTATTTTTATTGATGCGGTTAATTTTTAATCTGTAATATACAATTTCGGCATCTGCAATTTTATCCGTGTATCTTATAGACTCGCCAATAGGGATTTCGTTGTTTTTCTTTATAAAAATATCCGAAAAAATGATGTTGTCGGTGCTACTTTGCAAAGTGTACGTAGTTACATTTTTATCTTCATGCTGCCACCCGATTGTGACTGTTTCATCGTAGTTTTCTATTTTTGCAAAAAGGTTGTTGTTGTTTTGTGCTTTGGAAACACTAGATATTAATAGCAACAGTGTAATACAAAAAATGTTTTTCATTTTGGAAATTGGATTCGGATAAAAATAGGGAGCAATTTTCTAATAAATTTGTTAAACAACTTTTCTTTATAGAAAAGCACTTCTTTTATACAAATAAGACAAAAGTAGAAGTAACTAAACCGTTCGATAGAAAAAAGCGTAGCTTAAATCTAAAATTCACATTATGAAAAAAATGCAGTCATTGTCTTTCTTGTTAATTTGTTTGTTTATAAACTACACAGTTTTGGCTCAAAGCGATAAAAGTAAAAGACCAAGTCCACCTGCTTTGGTAAAACAGACATTGGTATCTGGCGCTACTATTTCAATTGATTACAGCCAGCCTTCTGTAAAAGGTAGAATCATAGGCAAAAATCTAGAACCAAAAGATGGAGAAGTTTGGCGCACAGGCGCTAATGAAGCAACAGTTTTTGAAACCAATAAGCCAATAAAAGTAGAGGGCAAAGATTTAGCGGCTGGTAAGTACGGGCTTTTTAGTATTGCTGGAAAAGATAATTGGGTGGTGATTTTTAATAAAACTTGGGATCAATGGGGAGCATCAGATTATAAAGCGGATGACGATGCTTTACGCATAAATGTAAAACCACAAAAAGCAGAAAGTTTTGCCGAAAGAATGACTTTTACCATTGATAAAAATGGGTTGGTTACTTTATCATGGGGTGATATTAAAGTTAGTTTTATAGTACAATAGTGTGTAAGATTTTCATGATAAAATAGTCAAAAACGTACTTCATATGTTTTTCGGATTAACAAAAAATGCTGTCCCTCTAGGGATAGCATTTTTTTCCCCGTTTATTGGAGTTGGATAAGCTCAAATAGGAAGAGTGACAAATATTGGCAGCAAATTGAAGTGGATATTTTAGAGAAGATTTTAGCAAACATTTCGTGAAGACACGAAACGAGGAGAGGGAGATTAAGCTTTGAAAACCCCGCTGGAACGATAAAATTTCGTACTTAAAATCCGGTTGCAAACCAATAGAATTGACGAGAGGCCGGTGGTCACATCATCTTTGGGGTATTAACTTACTCATTGAGGGTGGGAGACAGGGGCAACGTAATTCGCTACTAGGAAGAAAGCGGCAGTAATGTTTATCTGTGTGGTAGTAGGAAATTAATGCAGAAACAATTAGAATTAATGTATAATTGCAATCTTTAACATTCCGATATGAAATCAGTTAAACTTTTAATCTATACTTTAATTTGCAGTTTCATGTTATTTTCAGGCTGCAATAAAAACCCACAGGAAGCTTCTATTATTCAATCAGTCAGTATAGATAAAACCTCCATAAACTTTAACGCCTCTGCTACTGTTGATTCTGCAAATATTACATCAAGTACTATATGGAACTTAAGTGGTTCACCCTCATGGTTAACAATAAACCCGCTATCAGATACTGGCAATGCAAAGGTCTATTTTTCGGCGCTGGCAAACACCACCACCAATTCACGCATAGCTTTAATAATATTAAATACAGTGCCAGCTGGTAATAATCCTGTTACTGTAACAGTAATACAGGAACAACCTGATGTTATAATTAATTTTTTCACACAACATGCACCGGGCGATTCTACCATAACCATAAATGGTTCGGGTTTTTCCAGTATAATTTCTGAAAATGTCGTAAAAATCAACGGGGTATTAGCTATCGTTGCTTCTGCTACTACTACCGCACTTGCTGTTATTGTACCCAAAAAAGCAGGATCAGGCTTTATCGAAGTAAGGGTGAATACCAAAGCTGCTACTTCTTTGCTTGAGTTTACCTATGACTGGGTGGGCATTGTGACAATTGTAGCCGGTGGTATACCAGGTTATGCAGATGGTATTGGTACAGCAGCTCAATTCCGGTACCCGGCGGGGATTGATTTTGATGCATCCGACAATTTATATATTGCTGACTATGCCAATTCAAAAGTGCGTAAAATGACTCCTTCGCTGGTAGTAACAACATTACCAGGCAGAATTCCTGCAATTCCCGGCGGCCCCAATACTGATTTCGATTTACCGGAAGAT
The DNA here is from genome assembly GCA_031374745.1 of Ferruginibacter sp. Classification (GTDB taxonomy): domain Bacteria; phylum Bacteroidota; class Bacteroidia; order Chitinophagales; family Chitinophagaceae; genus Ferruginibacter. The sequence goes on from JANMGS010000840.1 coordinate 3,820, forward strand.
GTTGCCATTGATGCTTCTGGAAATATTTTTGTAGCTGAATTAAATAGTGATGCAATAAGCAAGATTACTCCTGCAGGAGTGGTTACCCTTTTTGCAGGAGGCTTAATAGGAGGCTACATGGACGGAACAGGTACAAACGCAAGATTTTATCAACCTTCTGGAATAGATATTGATGGTTCAGGAAATCTTATCGTAGCCGATTCTAAAAACCACAGGATAAGAAAGATTACACAAGCAGCAGTTGTAACAACCATTGCGGGAAGCCTGCAGGCCTATGCCGATGGTACGGGGGTTAATGCACAATTTAATACAATATTCGGCATCAATATAGATCAATCGGGAAATTACTTGGTAACTGATTATTTTAACAACAGGATAAGAAAAGTTACACCTCCCGGTGCGGTTACTTCCTATGCAGGAAATGGTTGGCATGGCGCTGCCGACGGCACTTTAACAACTGCTAACATTTATCACCCGTTTGCCATTGTAAGTGATAATAGCGGTAATATATACTTGAGTGACGGTAATGGCCAGCTTCGCTGGATATCGCCTTCAGGCAAAGTAAGTACAATCAATCCAAACATTGTGCTCGGGGGTAATATCCAGGGACTTGCGATTGATAGTAATGGTGTGTTATTTTTTACTGATCTTCTTAAGAATAGAATATGTAAACTGTTAATTAAGTAATAAAACATGGTAAAATGCAGTCGCAGCTAAACTGTTGCATTGCAGGCTGGGTTTTAAACAGTGGCGAACCTGCTAACCTACCTTTTACTTACTTAAATTATCTTGATTTATTGTAAAGAACAATATCTTAATTGCACAAAAATTGATGTTTA
>JANMGS010000846.1:0-5460 GCA_031374745.1 Ferruginibacter sp.
CTAAAGCCAAGACCTCCCACACCATTGCCAGCAATACTGGTTTCGTTCATCTTAGTAAGATTTGGAGAGGAATTATCTACAATATGCATCATCGTGTTTCCGAAAATGGCTGTGCCTCCCTTCAGGTTCTGAGAGAAAACCTGCGTATATGGCCTAATTTGGGCTGATGCAAAATTATAAATACACAGGGCTAGCGCAAATACAATCGCTGATTTGTTTAATGACGTAAGCATTTTTTTTGTTTTGGTTAAAAAAAAGGCTCACAGGACTAAAAGAAAATTGGTTAATCGGATATTTGGGTATTCTTTACTAAGGATTAAAGAGGCGTTTGATTACTGAAACGCTGCCAAATTAAAGACAGCACAAATATAACCAATTTTTATATTAACCAATTAAAATTTGTATACGTATTTATAAAAAATATATGTAAGTTTCTATAGAATTAAAATCTTAATGTGGTTAGCAATTTTTGGATAGATAACGGTTGTATAGTGAATTAAATATGCAAAAAATAATATTTATCGTTTAAATTTTTCGAAGTATTTATTGAATTTTTCTACTTTAGGCCTTACTACAAATTGGCAATAAGGGGCACTTCCATTTAAGTTGTAATAATTTTGATGATAATCTTCTGCTTTATAGAATTTTGTAAATGGCGCAATGATGGTAACAATTGGATTTTTAAAAGTGCCCATTTTGTTTAGTTGCTCCTTGAAGTTTTCGGCTACGACTTTTTGTATGTCATTTTGATAAAAAATGATACTCCTATACTGTGTGCCTACATCGTTGCCTTGTCTGTTGGGAGTGGTAGGGTCATGTGTTTCCCAAAATATTTTCAATAAATCTTCAAAAGATATTATGGAGTTATCAAAGGTTACTTTTAAACATTCTGCATGGTTGGTTGTGCCGGTACAAATCTCTTTATATGTAGGATTTTCCGTATCACCTCCGCTGTAGCCACTTTCCACACTTATTACGCCTTTTACTAATTGAAACACTGCTTCTGTGCACCAAAAGCAACCATTACCTAGGATAGCTATTTCTATGTTATTTTCTATTGACATTTATTTTATTTAAATATACGTGTGTAATGAAAGAATTGTTTGCTTGCAGTTAAGTCTTTTTATTTCAGCAATTAAGTTTACCTTTTAAAAGCTAGGTGGATTTTCTTTATCTGGTTCTGCGCCTTTTAGTTTATTGTTATCGATATTACCGTTGTTATCTCTAATGGGGTTTGGTATAGACATTTTTTTCACTGGTTCTCCGCCAAAAATATTGGATGTGTAATACCATTTCCCGTTTTTCCACTTAAACCCTTCGTATTCGCCATCTGCAACCAATGTCCATTTCTTTTTGGGCTCATTGGTTTCCGATACAAGTTCGTCAAATACAATGGCATCTAAATCTTTGTCGTAAGTGAGCCGCGGAGACGCTTCTTTTTTAAATTCTAAAATAAACCTTGCCATGCTTTTAGAGAAGTTGCTATTGTTGCCTGTTACAAAAATTTTATTGCCAAACACAGGTTGCCCATTTACAAACTCCAGTATATCCATTATTTTTTTATCACTTCTAATATTATTTTCATCAAAGCCAAGTAAGGTGTAAAAGGTGCGACCCTCATGTTTTTTCTGGATAATTTTGTAATATACGGCACCCATCCATCCCAAGTTGTTGCCAATCGTATCCGACATGTTTGTAGTGATATCCGATTTGTCTATTAAAACAAATCTTTTAAATGAGCCATCGGTTGTTCTCATTTGAATAGCACCATGCTGCCGTATCATATTTTCGTTTATCATTAATTGCCAAGTGTAAATGCGAAAGGAGCTATCCGGAGCATACAGCTTTGAAACATTGATAATAGAGTCAAATGGAAAATAAAAAGAGTTTTTGGTTACAAGCGCTTTTACCAGTAGCCTGGTAAATACACTGTCGGCAAAAAGCCTTTCAGAAGGGGTTCGGCCTTGTACAATTTTCAAGCCTATTAGCTTTAGAGAATCTTCCTTTTTTTTAAGAAACGCATAATCACTTGCTGTAATTCGTTGTGCATTTGCAAAAAAACTGCTTAAAAGTATTATTATAAGTAAACGAATAATTTTCATTGCATAAATATATAAAAGGAAGTAGCTAAAAATATCAAAAATAGGTGGCTGTAATCATCTTTAACGAAAACTTATACTAATGCCAGCGAAAAAGCATGCAGCGAAGGGAATATTGCATCAATACTTTCATCTCCTAAATCTACCTCTGGTCTGGTTGTAGGTAGAAAAACAGTATACATAGCCAGGTTGCGTCCAAATTGCATATCACTCAAAGTGTTGCCTACCATAATGGCTTTTGAAAAATCCAGTTCAATAAAATCTTTTGCTGCTTGCAAACCCATACCAGCTTGTGGTTTGCGGTTGGGGCTGTTATTATCCAAGTCGCTGCAATAATAAATGGCATCTATACGGCCATTGTGCTTTTCTATGGCGGCTTGCATGTTTTTATGAATGGTTTTTAGATTTTCTTCTGTTGTTACTCCCTTTCCAACACCTTTTTGGTTGGTTACAACAATAATTCTTTTAAAAATTCCGGCAAATATTTCAAAGGCTTCCAACACACCATCATAAAAAGAAAATTCATCCCAATGGTGAATGTAATCGTTTGCTTTTTCGTGATTGATTACACCATCCCTATCTAAAAATAGTGTCCAATCTTCATTTATCTCATTTAATGGAATCATAGTATATCCTTATAAAAAATACGCATCTTCTACCAATTGACAAATAATATGACCCACCATAATATGACTTTCTTGAATGCGTGGGGTATCTGTTGATGGAATATTTATAAGTAAATCGCAGATGTCTTTCATTTTGCCTGCATTTTGTCCTGTAAAACCTATTGCTGTCATTCCTTTAAGTTTTGCAGTTTCAAGGGCTTTAACAATATTTATACTATTGCCCGATGTGCTGATACCAACCAATACATCGCCCGCATTCCCTATTCCATCTACCATACGAGAATAAACTACATCGAAACTGTAATCGTTTGCTACTGCAGTAAGGTAAGAGGTATTGACATGCAGGGCTTCTGCAGGTAACGCCACCCTATCTTTATAAAACCGACCACTAAACTCGGCAGCTAAATGCTGTGCATCTGCCGCACTTCCTCCATTACCACAAAATAAAATCTTTTTGCCATTTTTAAAAGCAGTTGTAATTACTTCTACAACTTTGTAAATGGTCTCAAGCATTTCTTCGTCTTGTAAAATAGCTCTTTTTGTTTCTATGGAAGCTTCTATTATAGAGCGGATGGTTTCTTTCATTTTAATGAGTTGAATTGCAAATTTAGTCAATGTTTCCTTTGTGGAAAATATTGGAGTTGCTTAGGCTTTTTTTATTTTAAAAGGCTATTTAGCTTTTTATAATTGCCTCTGTTAGTTTCTCCCAGCTAAATTTCTTCTTTTCTTCTTTAATATTATCTATGAATTTCTGTTCATCCATTGTAAAATATTCAGTTAGTTTTTTTGCAATAGCTGCTGCAATTGGCTCTGCTACCAATCCTACAATACCATTGGGTACTAAAGCGGGTAAGCCACCTACGTTGGTGACTATCATGGGTATTTCAAAATGGTATGCTAGGGGAGTTACACCACTTTGTGTGGCATTTCTATAAGGTTGAATAACTACATCTGCAGCACAAAAATAATTCCGCACTTCACTATCTGGAATAAAATCTGTGTGCAGTATGAGGCTATCTTCTAAGCCAAGTCTATGTATTTGTTCATCGAAGGGCTTTCTATCTTCATAAAACTCACCTGCTATTAAAACTTTAAAAGCTAGTGTTGTATTTTGTGCTTTTATCAATGCTAGCGCATCCAACAAAATATCTACACCCTTGTACTTTCTTATAAACCCGAAAAAAAGTACTATTTTTTCAGTTGTGTTGATCCCTATATTTTTTCTTGCTATTTCTTTGCTTATTTTTTCTCCAAAATTATCATACAACGGGTGTTGTATAAGTTGCACTGGCTTTTTATCATCAAATAATTTTAAATCTGCCAATACTTTTTCGCTCATTACTATAAAGGCATCTATTGGTTTAATAAAATATTTTGTAAATGCTTTATCGCCTTTCCTTTTTTCGTGGGGAATAATGTTATCTGCTATGCACACCACTTTGGTATGCTTATTTTTTTTTACTAGGCGCAAAATAGTTCCTAAACAGGGCCCCATAAGTGGCAACCAATATCGCACTACAATAATGTCTGGCTTACGATTTTTTAACTCAAGACCAACGCTTACCCAGTTTGTAGGCAGTATAGAATTGATGCGTACTTTTATATCTAAATCTATGGGTGCAGGTTCATCAGAATATTGCGTTTTGCCCGGAAAAATAAAAGAAGGGTATTGTAGGGAAAAAGTATAAATGGTTGTATCAAAACCTTGGTGAATAAATTGCCTAGCCAAGCGTTCATTGAAAGTGGCCATACCGCCACCACGTAAAGGATAAGCTGGGCCTATGATTACCACTTTTTTCATGTTATAAACCCACTTTTTTTTCTATAAGATACTGATTTCTTTCTGCAGAATTTCTTGCAATCAATTCGCCAATAAACCCTGCTAGAAAGAGTTGTACACCAATGGTCATAATAAATAATGCAAAGAAAAACAGTGGGCGTTGTGTCATGCCTGTGGCATCAAAAAAGAATTTAGAAATGGTGAGGTAAGTAAAAATACTAAATCCTAGAATGAAACACAATGTGCCCCACAATCCAAAAAAGTGCATGGGCCTTTTACCAAACTTGCCTACAAACATGATAGAGAATAGATCTAAGAATCCATTTACAAACCGCTCCCAACCAAATTTTGTAACCCCATATTTTCTGGCACGGTGTTCTACTACTTTTTCACCAATTTTTCTAAACCCTGCCCACTTGGCTAGTATTGGTATGTAACGGTGCATTTCTCCGTATACTTCAATGCTTTTTACTACCTTTTTTTTATATGCTTTTAAACCACAATTAAAATCATTTAGTTTAATGCCACTGCTTCTTCTAGCAGCTGCATTAAACAATTTGGAAGGTATGTTTTTTGTAAAAGTATTGTCGTACCGTTTCTTTTTCCAGCCACTTACAATGTCAAAATTGTCTTCAAGAATCATGTTGCGTAAAGCGGGTATTTCATCTGGAGAGTCTTGCATATCTGCATCCATGGTAATGATAACCTCGCCTTGTGCTGCTTTAAAAGCTTCGTTTAAAGCGGCGCTTTTGCCATAATTCCGTTGGAATTTAATACCTTTTATGGCTTCATTTTTTCCACGCAAATTTTGTATCACATTCCATGAACTATCTGTGCTGCCATCATCTACCATAATAACTTCATAGCTATATTTATTGGCAAGCATTACACGCTCTATCCACTCCATCAGGTGAGGGAGAGATTCGTCTTCGTTATACAGTGGTATTACAATTGA
>JANMGS010000859.1:0-2508 GCA_031374745.1 Ferruginibacter sp.
CATGTATTGCTTCTAGTTTTAGGTTACCTAAAAATGAAAAGCTAACGCAATTGTTCAAAGTTTCCATTCATGAATTTGGGCACACACAAGGGTTGCAGCATTGTGCCATAAAATCTTGCTTTATGCGGGATGCAGAAGGTAGAAATCCTACAAATGAAGAAACGGCATTTTGCCCAAGTTGTAAAGCAATACTAGCAAATAGGTATTTTATTTTTTAAATTTTTCTTTCCCTATAATTTACTTTAAAAATTAAGCGCAGGTTTTGGTCTTTGGTAAAGTAATTATAAAACCAGTTGAAGAATACAGACAACCTGTTTTTTACACCAAGAATAAGCATAAGGTGCAAAAACATCCAAACCAACCAAGCCAAAAATCCGCCAAAATGTAATTTGGGTTTGGGCATGTCTACAACTGCCAATTTTCTACCCACGGTAGCCATTGCACCTTTGTCGTTGTATTTAAAAGTTTGCATCCGATCTGCATTGCTTTTCATATTTATAAGCCTCAAATTGTTTACCAACATATCTGCATGTTGTATGGCTACGGGCGCTACTTGTGGGTGACCATTGGCATATGCTACATCAGTATCCATATAGGCCACATCGCCTATCGCATATACATTTGTAAAGCCATTTACCAAACATTGGTTGTTTACTTTTATACGATTGCCTCTTGCAACAATAGTTTGGTCTAATCCAGGAATTATATTTCCCTTAATGCCTGCAGCCCAAATTACCAATGCTGTTTCAATATTAGTGCCATCTTGTAACGTGGCCGTTTTACCATTGTACTCTTTTAAAAGGGCATTTGTTTTCACTAATACACCCAATATTTCTAAATAATGCTGAGATTGCTCACTGCTCTTCTCACTCATGGTGGCAAGTGTTTTTCCAGTACCTTCGAGCAAGGTTATTTTCATGGTAGAAAAATCCAACTCGGGGTAATCTTTTGGCAGTACAAATCTCCTCATATCTGCAATAGCACCGCTAAGCTCCACTCCTGTTGGCCCACCTCCCACCACCACCACATGCATCAAACGTTGCAATTCCAACGGGTCTTTGCAAGCAGCCGCATCTTCAAAGTTTTTAAGTATCCGGTGTCGCAGTTCAATGGCTTCTACCGTACTTTTCATAGGCATCGCATTGGCCTGCATCATTTCATTGCCAAAGAAATTTGTATCAGCACCTGTAGCAATAACCAATTGGTCGTATTCAAATTCGCCGATATCGGTTACTACTTTATTTTGTGTATGAACAATTTCTTTTACATCTGCCATACAAAAACGTACATTTTTGCTGTGGTGAAAAACCTTGCGTAGCGGAAAAGAAATATTACTTGCATCGAGCCCTGCAGTGGCTACTTGATAAAAAAGTGGTTGAAATTGATGGTAATTAAACCGATCTAGCAGTGTTATTTCAAAACCTGCCCGATTGCTTAATTCTCTAGCAAGCCTTAAACCTCCGAACCCCCCGCCAATTATTACTAGCTTCATTATTTTTATTTAATGAGCAAAGGTAAGTAATTTTCAATAATTATTGAAAATTCAGAATATTATTTATTTTCCCAGATAAAAGGTAGATCGGGTCTTTTTGCTAGAAATCATTAAAGACATTCCAATACTGTCTTGCCGAAAGTATGTAGAATAGAATGTATCTAAAAAGAGGGAATTAGCATCCATTTTATTATTGACTATTTTTAATACGCCTTTTTTCAAATCCCAGATAAATGACTCTAGAGCCAACGTTTCATTGCCAACATTTCCCGTTCCATTTGTATTGAAATGTATTGTTTTACAAACATTATATTGGATCATTTTATTATTACTAGAAGTTGCACACATACCCCAACTTCCATAAATATCTTCATTATCTGTGCAACAAATAGCATCAATAATAGATTTTGTTGATTCATCTGTTGTTTGTTTACAAGAGCTAAAAAAAACAAAAAATACAATAAAATATTTCATTCATCCTTTAATTCAATTTTTAATACAACACCCGCACTTTCCTAGTTCCCTTTACTTCTTTCAATAATTCCATTGCATTTTTGCTTAGGCTTTTGTCTAAGTCCAACACCACATAACCGATGGTATCATTGGTTTTTAAATATTGCCCAAGTATATTAATTTTATTCTTGCTGAGCAAAGTATTGATGCTACTAAGCACTCCTGGCACATTGTTGTGTATGTGTAGTATGCGATGTGCGCCTTCTTGAGGAGGTAATGCAAGCGCAGGAATACTATGAGACCCTGTGCTGATGCCTTTCTCTAGATAATTAAACAGTTTTGAACTTACATCTAACCCAATGTTATTTTGTGCCTCCAATGTGCTACCGCCTATATGTGGTGTAAGAATAACATTGGGCAAACCTTGCATAGGCGAATCAAATGCATCGCCATTTTTTTCTGGTTCCACTGGAAAAACATCTATAGCAGCCCCACCAATATGTCCGCTAAGAATAGCCTTGCGCAAGGCTGGCAAGTCTACAACGGTTCCCCTTGCATAATTT
>JANMGS010000860.1:0-4111 GCA_031374745.1 Ferruginibacter sp.
AATGTATTGCGAGAAGTTACAGAAGCTAGATCTAAAGCCAATTTTGTGAATGTAAGTGCAAACGAAGTGTCGGCCAAGGGCTACGAAGCGCAAAGCCAAGCACAAGATGAATTGGCTAATGCAGCTAATAGGCTTTTGATAGCGGTAGAAAAATATCCTGACCTGCAGGGCACCAAAGCGTTTGTAACTTTACAAACGCAGCTAGAACGTACGGAACTTCGAATAAAAACAGCACGCAAAGATTTTAACGAATCTATTCAACAATACAACAGTAGTACAAGGAGTTTTCCTACAAGTTTGGTTGCAAAAATTTTTGGCTTTAAACCCAAAGATGGTTTTCAATCGGATGCGGGCGCAGAAAAAGCAACAGAAATAAAATTCAAATGAGCATTTTTCCATTTTTCAAAAAAGTTCCATTTTTTAACGACGATGAAAAACAGCGTATGGTAGCAGCTATACGTGAGGCGGAGTTGAAGACGAGCGGCGAAGTGCGTGTGTACATAGAAAGTAAAAACGCTTATGTAGATCCAATGGACAGGGCTGCTGAAGTTTTTTACAATTTAAAAATGGATAAAACTGATGATAGAAATGCCGTATTGCTTTACATAGCTATGAAAGACAAACAACTGGTTCTTTTTGGCGATGAGGGTATTTACAAAGCTACTGGTCCCGATTATTGGAACAACGCAGTAAGAGAAATGATTGCAAAATTTACAAAAGAGGATGCTGTTGGTGGAATTGTGCAATGTATATTGGCAATAGGTCAGACATTGCATGAGAAATTTCCTTACAATAAAGACGAAGATAAAAATGAGTTGCCAGACGAAATTATTTTTGGCAAATAATATTTACACTACAGTTTCATGAATCTAATTAAAAAAATATTTCTTTCTTTGTTTTTGTTGTGTACTTCGTTATTGTATGCACAAAAAATGCCTGATAGGCCAAACCCACCGCGGCTGGTAAATGATTTTACCAACACACTTACTCCGGACCAGGTTCAGACTTTAGAAAATAAGTTGGTTGAGTTAGACAATGCCACCTCTACACAAATAGCGGTTGTATTGGTTCCCAATACCGATGGTGCTACTATTTCTGATTATAATGTAGAACTGCTGAGGAAGTGGGGTGTGGGCACGAAGAAAGTTAACAATGGTGTAGTTTTATTAATAGCAAAAGACGATCGTAAACTAGATATTGCGGTTGGTTATGGTCTGGAAGGCGCCCTACCAGATGCTACAGCAAAAAGTATTATAGATGATGTAATTGTACCTAGTTTTAAGGGCAATGATTATTATAGGGGAATAGACCAAGGTACCGATGCTATTGTGCAGGCGGTAAAGGGACAATACAATGCACCTCGAACCAAACGTACTGGAAAAGGAGGAAGCTCCATCATATTTTTTATAATTGTAGTAATTGTGATTATCATCATTTCGAGAGGTGGAGGTAGAAAAGGTGGTGGAACCTTCATGAGCCGTAGGGGACAAACTGGAATAGCGGATGCTGTTATTTGGAGTCTATTGCTAGGAGGTGGTGGAAGAGGCGGTGGAGGCGGTGGTGGTGACTGGGGCGGTGGAGGAGGAGGTGGCTTTGGCGGCTTCGGCGGTGGAGGTGGCGGCGGCGGCGGTGCCAGTGGAAGTTGGTAGGGGGGCGGCTTTCAGCTATCGGCTTTCAGCTATCGGCTTTCAGCTAACGGGTTTGAGTGGTTTGGGGGTAGGTTTGAAATTTATTTGTAATTTTATAAAAAAATATATGTTATGAAAAAAATACTTCTTTTAGCAACCGTAATGGTTTCAGTTTTTTTAATGTCGTTCATTTATGGCGATCCTTTAAATATTGGTGATGCTTTGCCCAAAGCGGATGTAAAAATGAAAGATATAAGCGGTAAAGAAATTAGCATGCAAATGGCCAAAAAAGAAAATGGTTTGCTGGTAATGTTTAGTTGCAATACTTGCCCTTATGTTGTAAAATACCAAGCAAGAACACAGGAAATTTGTGCCTATGCTCAAAAAATGAATTATGGTGTGATAGTGATAAACAGCAACGAAGCAAAAAGAACAGATGATGATAGCTTTGATGCAATGAAAAAATATTACAAGGAACAAAAATACAATTGGTATTATGCGGTAGATGAAAATAGTTCGATTGCCGATGCATTTGGTGCTATGCGTACGCCTGAGTGTTTCTTGTTTGATAAAAATCTAAAATTAGCATACCATGGTGGTATAGATAACAATGCTACAGGTGACAACATAGACTTAAGAAATCATTTGCGCATTGCGATAGATGAATTGAGCGCAGGCAAGGAGGTGAATGTAAAAACCAGCAGGAGCGTGGGTTGCACTATTAAAAGAAAAGGATAATATTATTTTATAGCTTCTTTTATAGCATTTTCTATTTCTGGCGCAGATAATTTTTTCTCATAAAATTTTCTGTAGCCAGATTTTTTATTTACGATTAGTGTGGCAGGAATAGAACCACCCCAGCTTTCAGCAATTATCGGGCAAAAATAATCTGCATCTGTTTCATCAAGCCAAGCTATATTGGCAACGTATTTTTTTCTTGCTACAAAATTTTTAATCTTAATAGGATAATATTCTTTAAAATCTAAACTTACTAAATACAATTTTACCTTATCTTTTTTATACTTTTTACTATACTTTATTAAATCTGGAATTTCTTCGATACAGGGCACACAGAAGGTAGCCCAAAAATTTATTACCAATACATCATCCGATTTTTCTATCAAATTACTGATGTTGGTAATTTTCCATTTTTCTAAGTTTTGTGCAAGTGAAGTTGCTGAAAAACAACAAAACAATATAAGTACATAAATAATTCTCATTGATTTAACTAAAGTTTTTTTACAATAAAGTTAATTGAATTTAGTGGATTCGTTCTATTGTCGCTAGGATTGTCAACATTTATTGGCAATATCAAAATAAATGGATCGTAAAATTGCTGACAAACCTATTTGCAAACTGCGATATTTTTACATGCACCCTTTTTATTGATATGATTAAATTTTATCATTCTATAACGTATATTTGTTGCTCAAAATATTTCAAATGAAAAGTCAACTTTTAATGCTATTTTCAATTGTAACCCTATTGGCTGCATGTAAAAAAAACAGTGACGACGTTGTTCCACCTGTTACCACTTTTCAATGGCCAGCGGGTACCGGGGAATACGCTCCTTACACGCTTGGATCTACGTTTGTATTTGAAATTGCAAGCGGCACCCCAACGGTAATTGATAGCTTTACCTACACTGTTACAAAAGACACTACTATCAATAGTTTACCATACAAAAAATTGGAATCCAATAAACCAGCATTGGGTGTAACCTATTATTCCAATTATACAAATGGGGTGGTCACCAATATTACCTACAACTTAAATTTTCAAGGATTGGTAACTGTACCGGTAGTTACACAAATTGTATTAAAAGACAATGTACCAGTAACAACAACCTGGAACGAAACAGTACCGGTAACTGTGCCAGGATTTCCGCTTCCTATAGGTGTGACCTTTGCGTACACCATCATGCAAAAGGATTTTACTAAGAATATTTTGGGCAAAGATTATCTTAATACAATTGCTGTGAAACAATTAATTAACTTGCCTGCTGGACTGCCTTTGCCTCCTGGCATTCCTGCTTCTACCCAAATAGATAATTATTATGCGAAGGGTGTGGGTATTGTACAAAGAGATGCTACAGGAAATGTATTGAAAATAAAGCGGTATAATATCATCAAATAGAAACCCTGTCCAACATTTGCATTTAGCAATATGGTAATTTTAAAGAAACATCGACAATCTGAAAATTTATTCTTACCGTAACTTTTGTTATTGAAATTAGAAAAAGTTGTTATGGGAAACCACCACAACTGATAAAAAATAATTTTATTTTTGTCCATTTTGCTAATGTTTTGAAAAATATAGCCATTTCTCCAAAACTATAACCTACTTAACTTAATTTACACGTTAAAATATATAAAAAAATACAGTATGAAAAAAGGATTTTTACAAACAAGCATCGCATGTATATTCATAACTATTGCTACCACTTCATTTGCACAAAAAGTTGCGTTGAAGCTAAATACTGG
>JANMGS010000002.1:0-12538 GCA_031374745.1 Ferruginibacter sp.
GTTTGCAACAAAAATTAGAAGCAATTTTTAATATTTCTTTGTCAATAGAAAAGCTGGAAAAAGAAACTGCCGTTTATTTTAAGGAAGCTACGGATATTGCACAAAAAATACATGCAAATAGAATAGCGCAAATAAAACCATTTGCTAATAATGTAAATACATTGCTGGCCCAGATTGGTATGCCCAACGCCCAGCTTAAAATAGAAATTTTAAATGCAACATTAAATGATACTGGCAGCGATGAAATTAATTTCTTGTTTGATGCCAACAAAAGCAATCGTTTTGAACCTTTGCACAAGGTAGCAAGTGGGGGAGAGCTTAGCAGACTGATGCTTTCTGTAAAATCGTTGGTAGCTAAAAAATTGCAATTACCAGTTTTAATATTCGATGAAATAGATACAGGCATTAGTGGGGAGGCTGCAAAACAAGTAGGCATTATTATGAAAGCGCTTTCTGGCTCTCACCAATTGATAGCCATAACACACCAGCCGCAAATAGCTGCGAAAGCCGATGCACATTATTTTGTGTACAAGCAAATAGAAAACGAGACCATACAAACTTCTGTAAAACGCCTCAATGATGACGAGCGCATTATTGCCATTGCTCAAATGTTGAGTGGCGAAAAACCTACAACTGCAGCATTAACCAACGCTAAAGAAATGATGAATTGATAGTAGTTCCATCTGTTTCAAATTCCTAAATGATACTTTAGATATTTATTAGCCCTTTAAAATTGGGACGTTTTATGTCTAGGCTTAAAAACATCTTCTGAAAGGCTTGATTTTACTGAGTTTAATTTATGAAATCGATGTTCCATCCGTATTTTTGGCTATTTTTTTTGGAAAAAAATCAAATTAATCTGGAAGCATATCTGTATAATTTTTTTAAAAATATAGGTAATTATAAAGTAGAGCAAACGATTGGTTCGAGTAATAATTGAGCAAGAAATCTGGGGGTTTTCTAACATTGAAAACAGAAAAAGCTCTCAGATTTCACAGATTAGGCAGAAAAAACCTGAGTAAATCTGAAAAATTTGTGAGCCAAAAATCTAGGGTGTTCTAACGGTGAAAACAAAAAATGCTCTCAGATTTTACAGATTAAGCAGAAAAAAACTGAGTAAATCCGAAAAAGTTCTGTGAGCCAAAAATTTACCCCATCAACTTTAAGCAACAACTTATAAATTGGGTAAGGCTTTTGTTTTCAACCTTGGACACAAAAATTTTCAAACTGATTTAGAATCGAATAAATGAACTTACAATTACTCAAAAACCAAGTTTATTCAATTCTCATCGCCGCCATTTTTCTAGGTGTACCAACGCTGAAAACAGGAAAGAGCTTTTAATAAGTTATTTTGTTTCAAAAAAATATCTCCCAAATCCTTATTCTTTTAAGATAAATTGATATTAGTAATTGAAGTCTTTACATGTATCAAAAGAAGAAGTCACGAATGGCTTCGTGACTTCTCTTTAATTGTTGTACCCCTAAAACTTATTTAATAATAATGTAAGCTAATTATAGTTTAGTTAACTTAATTACTTGTATCTCATTTTCAATTTTTATTCTCATTAGATAAGTACCCGCTGGTAAATTATTTGTAGGAATGCGCTTGATGTTAGTACCTTTTTGTACTTGCATACTAGTAGTTGAAAATTGTTTGCCATCAGCATTCACAAGATCAACAACAACTAGCCCAGCATTAGTAGCATCTATACTTAGGTTTGTGAAATCCTGTGCTGGGTTAGGGAATATACTAATTCCTCCATTTTCAGCCATGCGAACAAATTTAATATCACTGTAAACAACCCTACCATCTAAATCTAGTTGTTTGATACGATAATATATTAAACCAGATTTTTTAGTGCTAGATAAATTAGGATCAATGGTATTGTATGTTTTACTTGTGTTATTACTGTTGTCTCTAGCAAGAGTTGCTATCTTGTCAAATGTATTACCATCTATGCTTCTTTCTACTTCATAACGAGCTGTAGTAGGTATTTCATTTTCAACTGTCCAAGTTAAGAGCGCATCATTGTCTTTTTTAGTTGCACTAAATGCAGTGAATTTAACTGGAAGAGCTATACCTGCAATAGGCACAAAAGAGTATGCACTACCAGTAGGGCTTCCACCATTTACGGCACCAGGTCCATAAAAAGGAGCTGGATAATCAGTTAAATCATTACCAGCGACTTCAACATAAAATGCTAATTGAAATGTAGATCCACCATCAGGTAAGTGAGCAAATCTAACAGAACTAGTTGCTGCAGGGCCAGATCCAAATTGTATTTCTAGCGCATTTACTTCAACTCCATTCGTAAAATTGAATACGGGAGAGCCAACTGTAGTAGCAGCAAATAAATAAGTATAAAACCCACCTTCGTTCGTTACCTGGGTTAAATAATTTAAAGTTGGAACATTGGCACTTAGAGGATTACTTCTAATAGATGCAGTTGGCTGTGGCGAAACCGTGTTAGGAATTTGAACAGTAAATTGCAGATTAGTTATTTGACCGCTAAGTGTTGCGTTCGGTCTTATTTTTAGCATTACCGAATTTGGAGCAGAACCAGCAACAATCGTACCTTTAAAAGACTGTGCTAGAACATTAACCCCAAAGCTAGCGGTAAAAATTAGTGCTAATAAAATTTTATTTTTCATGTTTTTTACTTTATAATTATTATGGAAGTATTTGTGATTTAACTACTAATTCACCGCTTGATAATATGGTGCCTAGCAAATAAGCTCTATCATTTGAAGCACCTTGGTACCTTGCTATTCTATTCATATTGAGATCACCTCTTTGATAACCAGCAACTGTACTTAGTTCATTACCACCTACATCACTAAGCAATGTTGCTCTATCATTTGAAGCACCTTGATATCTAACATTCACATTGCCATTTACATTACCTGCATACATCAAGTTTACAGAACCATTGTTAAAATAGTTTGTGCCTGCAGCCCCTAAAAAGTTTGTTGCCACGGCAGGGTTTGTAAAGTCTAGTTTTGTATTAGGCGTTAAAGCAAGTGGTTGACTAAAAGCACCAGGATTAACAGCCATTGCTAAATGGTTTCTATGCTTTACGCTTATAATATAATTTGCAGCATCTACATTTTTAAAATATACAGGGCTTGTACCATCTATATCTACAATATCGCCATCCCTTTGTAATAGAGCGGATCTTGTTTGTATCACGGTGGATGGAGCAGCAGTGGTTCTAAGTTCCAAAAATACCCAATCAACAATATTATCTGTTGCTATTGCTTGATCGTTAAAAGCAGTGGCTGTTACAGTTTCTGTTGGTGTATTTGCTACTCGAGTAAAATTAGTATTTGCATTATACTGTGCATTTCCACTGTATGGGTCAGAGCTTGGGAGTAAATTTCCAGTAGGAGGATTACCAGGTACATATGCAACAGTTGTTCTTAATGCATCATTCATGAATCCAGTACCAGTATTAAATGCAGCTTGCAAATAAACTTTGCTATCCAATAAAATAAATTTATTCATTGCATATAATTCACCAGTGTTAGCAGTAATATTTGCTCCAGCAGTATTGCCTACTGCATCTTGAGTTCCACCAGTAAGGCTCCAGCTGGTACCATTCCAGTAAATACCTCTTAAATCAGCTTCTGTTCCTACTACGCTAGTTGGATCAACATAAGTAGCTACTGCATTCGTGGTGCCACCTGTAATGCCTGTTTTGGTAATTGGCCAATTTGCCAATAAAAATGATTCAGTTCGAGGATGTCTGTTTGCGTCTGCCGTTCCTTTTACCTGAACTCCAATATTTGCACTTGCATAGGTACTACCTGTATTTGTGATGGATACTGGCAAATAATCAGATCCTACACCAACTGGCATTACAGAACTGGTAATGTCAGCAGTCAACTCTCTTCTTAAGGAACCAGTACCGTTGGTTTCAAAAAATTTCCCCGTTCCAGCCCCAGTGGTAGTGCTTGTAGGAGCTAATCTTGTATCAAAATTCCCTTGTGCAATTTTACCAGTTACAAAATTCACATTTGTTCCAATTCTCATATTCCCAGTAAGTGTTGCATTGGCAGCATTGTCCATTTCTAAATTAGGAATGGTAAAACCACCCATATTTACATTTTGGTTGCCCGTGCCTTTTAGGATTACTTTTCCCGCACCAGTAATGTCGGCGCTACTCGTAATATCACCCTGCACGGTTACAATACCGCCAGATTGGATATTGAAAACAGCACCACTACTTATTGATAGCTGGGCATTAGAGAATTTTACTGCCACAAATAATGTGAGAAATAAAATAGAGGATAATTTAATTTTCATAAAAATAATTTTTACAAACCTTTTTCTTAATATATGTTATAACAAATGTAAATTTAAAGAATTTTTTTTAATTACCTAATTAGTAAACGGTTGTTTTTAGTTATTAAAAGGGATATTTATGCCGTTTCTTGTTATTTGGTTCAAATTTACAAAGGAAAACTAAAACAATTAGTGCTATTTTGCCTTTTAAATCAATTATCAAATATTCTTTATAGATGTAAAATAACTAAAATATTTTAAATAAAACAATACCACATTTAGGGGATATTTAAGAAATTGAAAATATTTATCCGGTACATTAATAATTTGAGTAAAATACTAGTAACAATAACTTATTTGCTGAAAAATTACCTTTTTACATTTTTTGATACTTTATTGTTAAGAGTAAATATTTTCATTGTAATATTAACCAAGAAAGTACATATTTTTAATGACTATCCGTTATTGGGTGCAAAAGAAATTTAGGTATGAAATTTACAATTTGTGATTTTTAAAGGGGTAGTTTAAAATGATATTGCTGTTTTTTTTCTGTGAATCTGTGGTAATATTTTTGCCACAAATTCACAGAAAAGTTGTTTTGTATACAATCTTTTAACTATGTCACAAATAGATTACAGGTAATATGGGTAAATTTGTAGAGGTAAATTCTTTAAATGAAGAATGAATTTATATACAGTTTGTATTTAATTTTCTACAATTTTATATTCCTTGAACCTAATTCCGGATAGTCATTGTATTTTTACTATACACAGCTTTTATTTAATTTTTATATGTAACATGACTAAATCGGAGATTACTTTTTTAGAAGGGCCACAAAATCGTTGGAAGGATTTTAAATTTGCTTTTAATGTATTAACTGAATTTATTAAAGGCTTTAGAACATTGCATTTCGTTGGCCCTTGCGTAACCATATTTGGCTCTGCTAGGTTTAAAGAAGACCATATTTATTACAAGCAAACCGAAATTATTGCTGGCGAAATTGCCAAGCTTGGCTTTACCATAATGACTGGTGGTGGGCCCGGAATAATGGAAGCTGCCAATAGAGGAACAAAAGAAGTTGGAGGCAGGAGTGTAGGCTGTAACATCGTTTTACCACACGAGCAAAAGCATAACCCTTATTTAGATAAATGGGTTAATATAAAATACTTCTTTGTACGCAAAACCCTGCTCTTAAAATATTCCTATGCTTTTGTTGTAATGCCTGGAGGGTTTGGTACGCTAGATGAGTATTTTGAAGCGCTAACCCTTATACAGACAAAAATGTTGAGTCAATTTCCCATTATTATTTTCGATAAGGAATTTCATAGCAAATTGATGGACCATATAACAACGATGCAAAAAAATGCTACTATTTCGGATGAAGACTTAAAACTCTGTCTTTTTACCGATTCAATAGAAGAAGCAGTGGAATACTTAAAGGTAAACGCTATTGGTCGCTTTGGCTTAAAACCGGGCTCGAATAAAAAAGTTTGGTGGTTTTTCGAAAAATGATCTTTTCGGGTCTACATACCGCAATAATAATCGTAACCCAACTCATGCCAATAGTCACGAGGTTTGTTGTTGTCAAAAAATAATGTTCCTATTCGTTTAAGGTGCTTTACACCATACTTTACTGGTATGATTAACCTTAATGGATAACCTTGGTTCATGGGCAATGGTTTTCCATTCATTTCATAGCATAAGATTGTTTGTGGTTGCATCATACTGGCCATATCTATGCCTACATAATAGGCAGCATCGGGTGTTTCCATACCTACGTATTTCATTGCTGTTTGTTGGATAAGCCCGTATTTATTTGCAAAATCACTAAAACGTACACCACCCCAATGTGTAATTTGATTCCATCCTTCTATACATTTAAAATCAAAAATGATTTCTGTTTTGGGTAATGCTTTTATTTCTGCTAAGGTTATATTTATTGTATCTCCAACGGATTTTACCAATTGCAATTTCCAATTGGCAGTATCGGAATCATTTTTCAAACCTGCATCTCCATTTACTCTAACACGAGGGGCAGCCAAGTTTTTTGGGTACGTTCTAGCTAAACGGTCGGTGCTAAACATAAAAGAGAATATCCATTCGTTCATCTCCAATCCTTTGCGAAGCGGTTTATATGCCTTGTCAATTTTTGGTTGATCTAGCAAAGCATTCCATGCAAAAAGGCAACCTGCTATGAATAAAACAAAAACAGAAAAAGATATAATGGTTTTTCTTTTTACAAATTTTTCGTCTACAATTTTAATTTCATTGTTCATCTGTCAGCTCCTTTTTTGTTACCGAAATATTTTTTTCTTTTACGATCTCAAAACCTGTTATCATGCTGCTGAAATTTTTCCATCCTGCTAAAATAACTTGCAAAATATGTACTATAAAAAACAAGGTAAATAGAATGGTTATAATGAAATGTTCTATTCTTGCCCATTCGTACCCACCTAAAATGTAACAAAGCCAATGCAACTGCACAGGTTTGTAAATAGCCAGGCCGGTAACAATTATACCAAAGCCTAATACAATAATACCGGTGTAAGCTATTCTTTGAGCAGCATTGTATTTTTTTTGTGGTGGCAATCCTTTTTTTATGTGTAAATCATGGAGTATAACCAACCAAGCTTCTTTCAAAGATTGTTTGTTGGGAAAAATTAATTTCCATTCTTTGGAAAAAAGTAAGTAGAAGAAATATATGATTCCATTGATGGCAAAAAACCACATAAAGAAAAAATGCAAACTCATGCCTTCAGCTAGGCGAAAAGGAATATTTAGTGCTTTGTAAATAGAATCTGGGAAAAACTTTAGAATGGTTTTGTCGCCCCAACCTAATCGGTATACATCGTTGCCCCAATAAATTAAAATCCCACTCCATATCATAATAGTGAGTAATGGAAAATTTATCCAATGTAACCATCTAATAGCAAGCGGGTGTTTTTGAATTATTTTTTTCAAGAAATATTCTTTAAGACAAATGTAGAATTAAAAATTATAAGATTGTCAAATAGTGCTTTGAACTTAAATGTTAGCCATTGATATTATAACAAGAACTCCAAAATAAAAATTGCTATTAAGAAGTCTCTTTTTTCTTAATAGCAATTATCACAACTAATTTTGAGTAGTTATACTGCTATTTCTTTACAAATTTAAGTGAAGCCGAGTTCATGCAATATCTCAAGCCCGTTGGCTTTGGACCATCTTCAAAAACATGCCCTAAGTGAGCGCCACACCTACTACAGTTTACTTCGGTACGGCTCATGCCAGCACTATTATCTGTTTTTTCTTCTACATTTTTAGACGATATAGATTGCCAAAAACTTGGCCAACCAGTACCGCTGTCAAACTTGGTTGTACTGCTAAATAATGGCAAATCGCAACAAATACAATTGTACACACCAGCAGCATGATTGTCCCATGTGTTGCCCGTATATGGGCTTTCGGTACCTGCTTTTCTGGTAACTGTAAACTGTAATGGAGTAAGCATTTTACGCCATTCTGCATCGGTTTTTACTACTGTATATTTACTAGATGCGCCTTGTTTTGTTTTTTGGGCTGTGCAGCCAAATGCTGTTGTAAAAATTGCAATAACGACTAATATTTTTTTCATTCTTTTATGTTTGAGTACATTTACGTTTTCTAAAGTCCAATAGTTTTGTAATCTCGTACGTTTAACAATACTTAACAAAAAATAATATTTACCATGGGAATTTTAAAGCAAATTGGTCAGTACTTATATCTAGTAAAAAAAGACCCAAATGATAAGTCTACACAATGGATGAAATACATGCATGGAATCAATAGATTATCTATTTTATTGTTTTTATTTGCAATGGTTGTATTGGCCATAAAACTCCTTCGACATTAGTTGTTTAGAAATGTATATATTAGTGTTGCCGCATTAGAAGACGCATGCCCACCTCCACTTAATAAATCAGCAAGTGCTGCATAATCACTCTTTAGTTGGGCTATTTTTTCATCGTTTGAAAGCAATGTAGAAAGTTCTTTGATAAGATTTTTTTCATTTAAATCATCTTGTATGAGTTCTTTTACTACTTCTTTATCCATTATTAAATTTACCAAACCAATAAATTTTATTTTTATGAGTCGCTTGGCTATTTCGTAAGAAATTTTTCCGCCTTTGTAACAAATAATTTCTGGCACGGCAAAGAGGGCTGTTTCTAAAGTGGCTGTTCCGCTAGTAACAAGTGCTGCTTTAGATTTTGCCAATAATAAATAAGTTTCATTAGAAACCGAACCAACATTTTCATAGGGTTGCAGAATAGTATCATAAAAACCATCTGCTATGCCTGGTGCTTTAGCCACTACAAATTTGTATGTTGGAAAATGTTTTGCAATAGAAAGCATGATGGGCAGTTTTATCAATATTTCTTGCTTACGACTACCAGGCAAAAGTGCAATTATATTTTCTTTTTGTATAGAGGGATTTGCTTTATACCAATCGCTTATTACTTCACACAAAGGATGACCAACATAATCAACTTCAACATTATATTTTTTGTAAAAATCTTTTTCAAAAGGAAGAATAACAAGCATTTTGTCGACATCCCTTTTTATAGCGTGCACCCTTTTCTCTTTCCAAGCCCATATTTGTGGAGAAATGTAATAGATAACTTTTAGCTGCTTTTTGTGCGCCCATTTTGCAATACGCATATTAAAACCAGGGTAATCTATCAAGACCAACACATCAGGTTCAAACTGCTCAATATCTTTTTTGCAGAAAGCAATATTTTTAAATATCGTGGGTAAATTTTTTATCACTTCGGAGAAGCCCATAAAAGCCAAGTCTCTATAATGTTTTACAACTTCAGCTCCGGCTGCTTCCATTTTCTCTCCACCCCAGCAATGTACAATAGCTTTCTTATCTATTTTGTGTAATTCCTTTATGAGATTACTCCCATGAAGGTCTCCACTTGCCTCACCGGCAATGATGTAATATTTCATCTGAATGATTCAGTTTATACAAACCTAAGCCCTTTATTTTTAAGTAAGCTTTTGCAATGCAAAGTAATTATTAAATAACAAAAATCCATTCACATTTCTTTAACATATCTAAAATATTATTTAATATTGCAATACCATGTACCAGTTTCTTAAATTATATTCTCTCTTTTTTTTTCTTTTTTTCTTTTGCTTTTTTGGATGCAAAAATAAAAAAACAACTACCAGCAGCCCCATTGTTGTAAGTGCAGCTAAAATGGACAATGCCATAAGTGATTATATACCAGAAGCACTTTCCTATGCATATGAACATACGGAGCATTTAAACGATAGCATGCAACTTTATTATTTTCCTATTGTAAAAAATTATTATGAAATTTTTAATAATAAGCCCCTTTGGAGTAGCGAAAAGAAATGGTCTAGTAATGCTACCTTCTTGATGAACTTTCTAAAAAATGCGTCTTTACAAGGTCTTTATGGCGACGACTATCATTATACAAAACTTGCCCAATTAAAACTTTTTTTAGATCAGGATTCTCTCAAAAAAGCTACGCAAGTAATGTGGGGCAATGCAGAGTTATTAATGACAGATGCATTTGTGGGACTTCTAAAGGATTTGAAACAAGGAAGGTTGTATTCCGATAGTTTATCTTGGAAATATGACACATCGAAATATAAAAATTATTTTTTTGCAAATATACAAAAGATAAGGGAAGGCGAAACATTGGATAATATTTTGGAAAAAGTGCAGCCCAAGCATCAAGGTTATGTATTGTTAAAAAGAGGAATCAAGAAATTTATAGATAGCATGGATACTCGTACATACACGTATGTAAATTTCCCGTACAAGGATTCCTTGGCATTTTTAAAATCTTTTAGAAAAAGAATGGGTGAGGCTGGCATTGTAATAAACGCTGATGCAGATTCATTTTCTTTAAGCGAGGCCGTAAAAAAATACCAAAAAAAAGTAGGGCTAACGGCTGATGGTAAAATAGGCGCAGGGGTTGTAAAGCAGCTTAATTTGAACGATAAACAAAGGTTTAATAGTATAGCAATAACGTTGGATAGGTATAAATTACTTCCAGAAAAGATGCCCAAAAAATATATTTGGGTAAATTTGCCAGCCTATTTTTTAAAAGTGATAGATGCAGACACGACTGTATTTGAATCTAAAATTATAATTGGGAAGCCTGCAACACCTACGCCGATTTTAACCAGCCATATTACTGATATGGTTTTGTACCCAACATGGACCGTACCCACCAGTATCATTAGCAAGGATATGTTGCCGGGGCTTAAAAGAAATTCAAATTACTTGGCACGTAAAGGATTGTATTTGTTAAACGGAAAAGGAGCTAGAATAGATCCATCTTCAATAAATTGGTCTAAATACGCTAAGGGTATTCCATATAGAATACAACAGAGTAGTGGGGATGGCAATGCGTTGGGTATCATCAAATTTAACTTTGAGAATCCATTCTCTGTTTATTTGCACGATACCAACCAGCGCTATTTATTTAAAAATGGGATGAGGAGTTTAAGTCATGGTTGTGTACGTGTGCAAGAATGGCAAAAGCTAGCAGACTTTATTGTGAGAAATGATAGTTTGAACCTTAAAAAAACGGATACGCTTGCATACAACACTGATTCTGTGAGAAGTTGGTTGACCACAAAGCAAAATAGGAAATTAGCCGTGCGAAATGAAATGCCGCTATTTATTCGTTATTTTAGTTGTGAATTGGTAAATGGGGTAATAAAATTTTATGACGATATATATGCAGACGATAAAGACTTAAAGCAAAAATATTTTGCTAAAAAATAATTATTAACCAAAATCCTATGAAAGAAATTCATTTTTTATTGAAGTCTTTTTGCTTATTAATATTCCTAAAAGTATGTTTTATTGAAGCCAAAAGCCAATCTGTGGTGCAAACAAAAGACAGCGCTATAAAATCACCAAAAAATAAAGGAAAAACTTTATATGGACAAGCAAGTTTTTATGCCAACAAATTTGAGGGTAAGCGAACAGCAAGCGGGGAGATTTTTAGCCATAAAAAACTTACAGCAGCCTGTAATTCACTTCCATTGGGCACTTGGATAGAAGTAACCAATCTGCGAAATGGTAAAAAAGTGGTAGTAAAAACGAACGACAGGCTTCATCCTACTATGCGAAGGGTTGTAGATTTAACGCTGGCAGCAGCACGGAAGTTAGATTTTATATCATCTGGCCTTACTAGGGTAAAGGTGGTGGTGTTAAATAAACATAAAAAGTAAAGTATTAAACAATTAATTCACTTAATAGCAATTTCGGTTTAATTTATTTCAGTATTTCAAACTAAGCACCTATTTTTGCTGCGTTTAAGAAAATTAACATTTTATGAAAAAAAGTGCCCTTATCGTTTTAGCTGTAATATTTGCTTCAGCTACTTTTGCCCAAAATGGCTATAAGAAGCTTCCGAGTTTAGCTATTCATTTTAGTTTAATAGATTACAAGTCTGGTTTTGATGTTAGAAACAACAGTCTGTCTACTGTTATTAACAACAAACAATTTTTTAAAGCTAAAAGAATGGATCCAGGTATTTCCATAAGTTATTTAGAAGGTTTTACAGATAACATTGATTTTGTAGGAACCCTTACTGGTTCTTTTGTAAAACACCCTACTTCTACTACAGTTAGAAATTTAGATGGGAATGATTATTTACTTCTTGAAGCTGCAGCAACTGCCAATTTCAAATTATTTACTGATAATTATACAGTAGTACCGTTTATAACCGCAGGGGTAGGAGCTAGCAAATGGAAAGGTTACTTTAGTGCATTTGTACCAGTAGGTCTTGGCTTACAAGTAAAAATTACAGATGGTACGTTTATGTTACTAAATTCCCAATATAGGATTGCGGCTACAGAAAACAGTGCCTACCATTTTTACCATAGTGTTGGTTTTGCAAGCGCATTAAGAGCAAGAAAAGTAATAGCAACAGTTGCTCTACCAGAACTTCCTGTGGTAGCAGTTGTTACAGATCGTGATGGCGACGGAGTGTTAGATGCAGATGATAATTGCCCTGATGTAGCTGGGCTGGCTTCTTTAAAAGGTTGTCCAGATTCTGATAGCGATGGAATAGCTAATGCAGAAGATAAATGTCCAAATCAAGCAGGACTTGCAAAATACGGTGGTTGTCCAATACCAGATACAGATGGAGATGGTATCAACGATGAGGAAGATAAATGTGCAACGATAAAAGGAGTAGCTCGTTACCAAGGATGCCCAATACCGGATGCAGATGGTGATGG
>JANMGS010000004.1:0-12027 GCA_031374745.1 Ferruginibacter sp.
TGAAATTTATTTGACCCCAATTGTACGTACCATTTCTTACAATAATAGTATCCCCTGCAACGGCCGCATTCATTCTACTTACCAGTGTTGCCAATGTATTTACAGTATAGTTGGTAGCTAGCGATGAAGCAGATAAAACAAAGCAAAAAGTAAGCCCCAATAAAATTTTATAAAAACAATCTTTTTTCATGTTATTTAAAACTATCTAGGCTTAAAATAAAATTGATAATAGCTTTATTTATTTCACTATTTTTTTCTTTTTCAAATTTTCCATGCAAGCCACCAGGTACTGTTATAAATTCAGTTTTCACCCCTGCTTCTACTAATTTTTTATGAAGCGCTACCGATTGTTGGTAGGGAACCGTAGGGTCTGCATCGCCATGTACAATAAAGATGGGCGGACTATTTTTATTTATGTAAGTAATGGGCGAAACAGATTTTGCAAATGCTTCATCGTTTGCCTTTGCGCCCAACCAGTTCTTAGCCGATTTGCTGGTAAGGTCTTTCCCATAAGCCCAATCCCACACATCCGTAATACCATACTTATCTATGATGGCTGCTACTTTTATATTTTCTGTGCCGGCACAATTGTTATCAAAAAGATGGTTGTTTCCCAATAGCCCCCCCATCAATGCCAAGTGCCCTCCCGCACTTCCACCCATGATGATTATTTTGTTTACATCAATATTTAATGCCTTTGCATTTTTTATTAAATAAACCAATACACACCTGGTATCTTCTACTGCTGCGGGAGCAGTAGCTTGGCCAGTAAGGCGATACTCCATATTGGCTACAGCGAATCCTTGTTTAAAAAAAGTATTGAATCCTCCCTGTGATTCTTTTACACCATGGTTCCAACCACCACCATGAATATTAATAATGATAGGCGATGGCTTGTTGGTGATAGCTGGAAGGTAAAGATCTACTTTACCTTGCCAACCGTTTACCACTGTGTACTCAACATTTAATTGAGCGGTATATCCTGTAGGGTACTCTACCAGTTTTACCTCGGCATCAGCATTGGTTTGTGCTGCCAAATAAAATGGTAGAAATAATATAAACAAAATCGAATATTTTTTCATAGTTATAGGTACGGTTTCTATAAATTAATATCCTGGGTTTTGTGGAATTACTATTTGCGTATTGTTATCAATTTCTCTTTGTGGTATTGGCAATATCATACGATTGGGCACTACAAATGCCTGCATCTCTGTCAATGATAATTTTGGATTAGGATAACTTGTATAATGCAACGGATACATAATGGTAAAATGATCTTTCATAACCTGTTCTACTGTTAACGTTGTAAAGTTTGTATTCATTCTTCGCAAATCAAACCAACGTTGATCTTCAAAAGCCAACTCAAATCTTCTTTCATCTGACAATGCTTTTTCAAACAAAGCGGTCGTATTTATTACCAACGGATCCAAAGAAGCCAATTTAGACCTGTTCCTTGTTTGGTTGATTAATGCTATAGATGCAGGCGTATTTCCTTGTGCTTCTGCCAACATCAACAATACATCTGCATATCTGATAACTATCCAATCGTTTTCTGCATCATTCACTACCGCAGGATTTGAAATTAATTTTGCAGGAAACCTTACCGTACTGGTATAATTGCCAATACTGATGGCCTTTCTTGGGTCAGCAATATTAAGGGTGGCAGAAGTAGAAGTTACATTAGCAACCTGTGACAAAGTAAGTATATTGCCCGATATAGCAGCTACTGTAGTACCAGCCAATAATTGTGTTCCCGTTACAGACATTCCAGGCAGAATATTAGCATTTGCAGCAACATTTGTTAACACCACTCTTAAAGAATCTTTTTTAACAGATGCACCTGTTAGATTAAAATTGAAATAAGCATTGTTTAATTCATGCGAAGGCCACATATAGCCTCTGCCATCTCCATTTACAATTGCATTACCACTATTGCTAGGAGCAAATAAATTGGGTAATGGAGAACCCAACCCTAGGCCTCCAGATTTAAATCGAATAGCAAAAAGAATCTCCGAATTCATTTCATTGGTAATAGAGAATACGTTGGCATAAGAAGCTTGCAATGAATATCCGCTATTGGCAATGATATCTTGCAACAACAGCGCTGCATCCGCTTTTCTGTTTAATGTTAAATAAACTTTTGCAAGCAATGCTTTGGCACTCCAACTATTTGCCCTTCCTAATTCTGCTGTAGGTATTACATTAAATTTTGCAGTACTGCCATTGGTTGCAGCGTTTTGTAAATCAGCAATAATTAATTTATATATTTCTTCGGTAGTCGTTCTATTTATTGTTTTAGCTTGGTCGGGGCTTATTGGCTCGTGCACCAAAAACACGCCACCATATAAGCGTACCAAGTTAAAATAATGATAGGCCCTAATGAAAGATGCTTCTGCTGCCAATCTTCTTTTGGGTGTACTTTCAATAGGTATCGTAATAGAATCATAGGCCAACGTGCCTGTAGCTTCTGTATAATTAGCCCCCAGTGCATTTAGCAATAAATTAGTGTTCCTGATATTATAATAGGTGCTCAACCAATAAGTATACAACCCTTGGTGAGATACGTTCGGAAAAAACATATCCAAATCGCTCAAGTCCCTATTTACGGTAGACGTACTAGCAGCTCCTCCTTGTATAACATTATCGCTGCGCAACTCGGTAAGGGTCCACTCATCTATCAAGGGCTTTTGCATACCACTGTAACAACCCGTGAGCCCCGCATTTAATTCAGCTACGTTTGAATAAAATGAAGCAGCATCACTATTTGATACTGGCTCTAAGTCAATAATTTTTTTGCACGCTGTTAAAGAAATAGCTGCAATTAGAATGATATATTTAATGCGTTTCATTTTCTAGTATTTTATTTATTAAAAGTTTATATCAATGCCTATTACATACGTTTTTTGAATAGGGAAACTGCCTCTTTGGTATCCATCAATTAAGGCAGATGAATATGGCCCAGTGTTTGCCCTGCCTTCTGGATTAAGTCCTTTAAAATTGTCGGCCGCTTTAAAGAAAAGATTTTGGCCAGCAAAATAAACCCTTAGCGAACTGAGCTTGATAAACTTTGCAACAGCATCTGGAAGTTTGTACCCTACGTTTACCTCTCTTAGCGAAACATAAGAAGCATCGGCTACCACATAATCTGTCAACATCCAGTTAAATCCAATGGTAGAGTAAGGTGTTTTACCATCGCCTGGATTTGCGGGGCTTATCCAACGATTTTCGTTGAGCACCCTAAGTTTGCGCTTAGATTCATTGTAATTTGCATCTCCGTTTATTACCTGACCACCTTGCACTCCTTGCAAAGTAAAGCTCACATCAAATGCTTTGTATGTAAAGGCATTTGTAAGACCCCAGGTAAATTTTGCATAGGGCGAACCAATGATTGTCCTGTCATTATTGTCAATAACGTTGTCCCCGTTCACATCTACAATTTTTAACCCTCCTGGTACAAATACATTACTCAAATTGCTTGTTAGCCCTTTCGTTTTTGCTTCATCTATTTGCGCTTGCGAAAGCCACACTCCATCTGTTTTAAAACCTAAGAAATTGATCAAAGGATCACCAATTTTATTTTGATAACCCTCCCCTCTTTCTCCTTGGTTTAGCAAAAATGCCTCAGCCCCTAGTTCTATGATTTCGTTTCTGGTTCTAGAATAGTTTGCTGAAGTTGTCCATTTAAATTTTTTGTTTGTAATATTAACCGTACTCAATTCAAATTCTATTCCCACATTTTTTAAACTACCAATATTGTTGAAGTATTGTGGCACACCAGCAAAAGCTTGCACAGATTGTTGCAAAAGCAATCTTTCTGTTTTAGATTGATAAGCATCTACGCCAAGGCTTATCCTATTTTTAAACATGGCAATGTCTACTCCAAAATTGGTAGAAAAAGTACGCTCCCATGTAATGTCGGGCCTCGCAATGTTTATAGCAGATGCTACTTGGCCAGAGCTTAATGTACCTGTACCTCCACCAAAAGGATAATTGCCACCATACAACAAATCCAAATAAGAAAAAGGAGCAATGGTATTGTTACCTGTAGCGCCATAACTACCCCTGAATTTTAAACGGTTCAACCATTTTACATTTTGTAAAAACGCTTCTTTTGAAGCTACCCACCCTAAAGAAATAGATGGGAAAGAACCCCATTTTTGACCAGGGCCAAAGTAAGAACTACCATCTGTCCTAAAACTGGCAGATAATAAATATTTGTCATTGTAATCATAATTTATTCTTCCTAAGTAAGAAATCAATCCTACAGGCGTTTCGCTTCCAAAGGTTCCGTTCTTATCTATTTGAGATGCTTGATTAAGTGTTCTTACGTCGTCATTTGGAAAATCTAACCCTGTGGTTTGATTTCTAATGGTATTTGTTTTTTGTGCCGTAAAGCCGCCTAATATATTTATTGAATGTTGTTTTATATCTTTCTTATAGGTAAAAGTATTTTCTGATAAAAGGTCTGTATTGGTTCCTGTTAAAAATACGCCCCTGCTTACCGTTCCATCTGCTTGCGCATTTCTTTTAGCATAGTTTAAAGCAGTAGATGAGTTGATATAAATGCTTGCCAAGGATTTAAAATCAAGGCCCGGTAAAATGTTTATATTCAAATCTGCTGAACTTTGTAAACGATAATCTTTTGCATTTTGATCTTGATTAAGTACCGAAGATCTTGGATTGTTTTGCGCAGAACCGAATGGATCTGATGTTGTTCCCGGCGCCCACACTGAACCATCTGGCATCGTGCCTGAGTAAACTACACCCGTAAAATGCCTAGGTTGTGCAAAATCGCCTGCTCTAATACCTGCCCATTGTGGAACCGTATTTACCGCCGCTGCTGTCAACTCATTGTGATAAACAGGCAAGAAGCTAGGGTATCTATAAAAATTAGTAAAGTTTTCGGAAGGTGTTTCTCTATTGGTATATGAGGGATTTACATTAACCGTTAATTTAACTCTTTTGCTAAATTGTAAATCCACTTTTGCCCTTACGGTAAAACGTTCGAAGTCGCTTTTATTCATCATGCCTTCGTCTCTTTGATAACCACCAGAAATAAAATACCTTGTTGCTTTATTTCCGCCTGATGCACTAAGCTGGGCATTTTGAAACAAACCTGGTCTCAATGATTCGCTTTGCCAATCTGTACCTTGCCCGCCCCTAAAATTTTGCTCTATTGCATACTCAGCCCTCTCTCCGTTTGTAACCAAATTACCTTTAGCCAATCTAAAAGCATTTTTTTGATTATCAATCTGGGTGGCGGTACCAGTAAACTGCGCCATATAAGCGGTAGAATCTGAAAATCTCAATGCCCCTTCGCTGTACAATAGATTTACATAATCTGTACTTGTCATTATATCATAACGCTTATAATCCGTTTTTCTACCAATAGAATATTTAAAATTGTATTTTGGCTTTTCTGATTTTCCACTTTTTGTGGTTATGATAATTACACCGCTTGCGCCCCTAGAACCATAAATGGCTGCAGATGCCGCATCTTTTAATACCTCTACCGATTCAACATCGGCCATATTTACAAATGCCAAACCATCCGGTATTGGCTGCCCATCTACAATTACCAACGGGCTACCACCCGCATTGATAGAGGTTACACCCCTGATGTTTATTTTGGGAGCGGCTCCCGCTTCTGATGATGTGTTTTGAACAACAACCCCCGCTATTTTACCTTGCAATGCTTGGTCCAAACGAGAAACAGGTGTCTCATCCAACCGCTCATTCTTATATTTTGATACAGCTCCCGTAAGGCTAGATTTTTTTACAGTGCCATATCCAATTACCACCACCTCATCGTCTACTTTTGCTTGTGCCGTCATAGAAATATCGATCACCGCTTTACCATCTATAGCTACTGTTGTAGAGCCATAACCGACAGATGAAAAAACCAGTGTGGTTGCACCTGCTTTTACTGAAATAGAATAGGAACCATTCTTTTTTGTGGTAGTACCGCCTTTGGCACCACCTACCAGTACAGAAACACCACTTATTGGTTCTCCTGTTGCTTGGTCTATAACCTTACCGGTTATTTCTTTTTTTTGTGCAAATACAAACCCGCTTAGCAAAAGCAATGGCAGTATCAGCAGTAATAATCGTATTTGTTTCATGATAGCAATTTTTGTTTTTTAATCGTTAGTTGGTTATGAAATCTTTATTGTTATTTAATAAAATCTTCTCTCATTGGGCTAAACACATCTATTAATATACCCGCTTCCATACACACTGCACCATGCCAAACATTGGATGGAATAAAAAAGGCATCACCGGCTTTTAGCATTTGCTTTTCGCCATCAATCTCCACTTCAAAAACGCCGCTTTCCACATGGGTGATTTGTGTATGATGGTGCTGGTGTACGGTGCCAATGCCTCCCTTTTCAAATGCTACTTTTACCAACATGAGTCGCTCATCATACGCCATTATTTTTCGTTTAATTCCTTCGCCTACTTCTTCCCAAGCTAGCTCGTCGTCCTTAATAAATACTTTTACCAATTCGTTTGTGTTCATACAGTTGTTTTTTTATTAATTAAGCTTTTCTATTGTAATTTTTTTCCATCGTATAAAATTGTATAAGGGCCCGCCCAATCCATTTTTACGTTGTTTATTATTAGTGAATGATTTTTGTTTTTTCCAAAATCTTTATTGCATTGTGCTATCCAAACTTTTTTGCCTGCTACGATAAATGTAGCCACAGAAAATTCTTCGTCATTTTGTACCAATTTAATTTGATTCACTTCCGCATATGCATTCACAGAGAATTCATTTATAGGGTCGTACTTTCCGTGTATCTCTATTACATTTATAAACGATTGGTTCTTTCCTTTTTTTCTGATGATATAAGATGGCTCTCGCCTTACGTTAAAATTAGGATCGTTGGCACCAGAGCGTGTAAAGAAAATTTCTGCAGTACCTTGTACCAAGGATGATACTGTATAATAAGTGTTTTTGTTTAAAAAAGTAAACTGTATGGTTGTATCTGCTGCTGTAGCTTCTGCTTCTTTCCAAATAAATTGGTACCCATTTTTTGTACCCAGCGTTTCTTGCTTTTTTGTATTGGCTCTATATTTAAAAGAGGTATTTATAAATTGCCCATTGTATTGAAAGGGTAAATCGTACTGGTGTTCATCTGCTGATGTAGCGTTAAAAATATCTACTGTTAGCTTTTTACCTGTAGGCAATTCCAGCATATACACCGTGCGTTGAAGGCCAACATTCTTATACGCTTTTTCTTCTTTTGCAGCAACAACCATTGCAGTAGGTTTGGTAATATCTGAAAACAACTTTTGCGCATGCGACTTTTCTCCCAAATCGCTGTTGCCTTCAAAATGGCTGGTTTCATCTACCGCTATGGTGTTGTGTGCAATGGTTTGAGCCGCATAAGCAGTGTTTTCTGGGAGATAACGACCTCCATATTTTTGCTCAATACCAATAAAACGGGCTGACCCATAATCTTGTAAAATCTCATTTCCTTTATCAAACAAATTAATATTTAACCGATCGAAATGCCCGTGGCCCAAACCTTGCGAAGCATACTTAAAGACCAAACTGGTTAAATCATTTCCTTTTCCATTTCTCAAAACACTTATGCCACCTTCATCTCCCTTTACCCCGTCGGCGCTTTCTATTGTCTTGTAAGGATAATAAGCAGGGATATTTTTATTTTTTGATAGCGCTGCAGCAATGGATGTACCACCTTTGTTTAGCATTACCCTGTTTTGTTTTTTGGCAATGGTCAACAACCCATCATTGCTACCATACACAGACCATGCTATGTTGATAGCCGTTACAATTTCGTTGGTAGTATAATCTTTTTCTTTTATGGCATCATTCATAGGAAAGAAAACACCATCGGTATTTGTTTGCTGCAGGCAAGTCATCAATGCTTTTTGTAAAATACTATTCCTGTGTTCAAATATTTTTAAAGAGGGATTGGTGTTGTTTAACGCATTTGCAAATAATATATAAGGCAAAATAGCATATCGCACATAATAAGGCCCTTCGGTATAATAACCATCAGGCGAAAAGAGATTGTCCATTTGTGCTATAAAACCAGATTTGCCATTTTTATCTGCGCCCTTTAAAGCCATATCAATATAATCTTGGTTGTTGCTGGCAATGCCAATAATTCCTACACCCGCACATGCCCATACACTGTGGTTGTGTAAGCGATCAAACCACTCTTTTAAATCTTTTGTGAAATAATCTACTTCGGGTTTAAAAGCGCCATCTTCAATTTTTTTCCTATCTGCAATGCTAAGCGAATTATAAACTAAGTCGTAGGCCATGCCAGCATATACCATCCAATTGGCATCATTTAGGGCTTGCCAAAAAATTCTACCCGGAGATGCACTAGTGGCTTGTGGATGATTTTTTAAGGTGGGATTTAGTACGGCGTATTTTAGCAACATGTCTTTTACCAAGGTTGCATACTTTGCATCCCCCGTAATATTATACAACATACCACTATTAAACATGAGGGTATAATTTGCTTTATGCTTATCGTGCGTATAACCACCTGCAGCATCTTTGGGGAAAGGTACATCTACCTCTTTTCCAACATACACATCTACTTGAGCCTTTATTTCATTATACGATTGAGATAATACGGGGTAGGCATTCAAATTCTTTTTTACATCGGCAGCATCGGCCTTTGTAAAAAAAGTTATAGGATGTTGTTGTGCATTTGTGCACACAGCCAAACATAAGATAGAAGTAATAAATAGCAATCGAAGCATCGTTATATTTTAAATTCGTATTAAACGAAATAAGTTCCACCATTAATTTCCATACTAGCACCTGTTATAAAAGAAGCAGCATCGCTGGCCAAATACAAAACCAAATCCGCCACTTCTGCTGCTTTCCCTTCTCTTCTTAAAGGAGTAGCAGCTGCTACATTTGCCCTCACTTCGGGCTTGGTAAAAGTATCATGAAAAGTAGTGTTTATCATTCCAGGCGATACACAGTTTACCCGTATGCCTTTAGGGCCAAGTTCCTTTGCCAATCCCTTTGTAAATGTAAGCACTGCACCTTTTGCAGTAGAATATGCCATAGCACCAAAACCACCACCGTCTCTTGCAGCTTGCGACGAAAAGTTTACGATGGCGCCACCCGCTGTCATATATGGCACTACTGCTTTTGTAACAAGAAATACAGAACCAAGGTTTACCGCAATTACCTTGTTCCAAAATGCCTCGTCTATTTCTTCCAACAGCTTTCTTCCCAATAATCCGCCCACTACATTTACCAATACATGAATAACGGCACCATACTCTTTCGTGCAAGCTTCTACCATATTTTGTACATCTGCCTGCTTGGTTACATCTGCATAACATGCAAAAGCAGTACCTCCAGCATCCGTTATCATTTTCACCGTTTCATCTGCCAGTCCTTTATTATCTAAATAATTTACACATACGCTTGCTCCTTGCCCGGCAAGTTTTATAGCTACTTGCCTACCAATATCTCTTGAAGCCCCTGTTACTATTGCGATTTTACCTTTCATTAAATTAAATATGTATGTCAAAAAAGAATGTAAAAAATCTATAAAATGCAAGCTACCACGAAGAAAAGACAATCATTAAAACACATTTAGGAAGCACCAAAAACTTCGTATAGCAAGTATCTGCTGTAATACTAAATCAAAATACCTATGCTTGTTAAGTAATGATTAATTTTAATTATCTAAATATTCTGCGGTTTTATTAGTTATTATTCAACAATAAGTGAAATCGATTAATGGTCATGTAAATAAATAGCATCGAGAACGTTACCGGCAACGCTGCCGGCATTCTCGTAATTATTTTACAACTAGCTTTACTTCACAAAAGCTACTTTATGGATAAGCCTGCTACAATAAAAGACATTGCGCAGAAATTAAAAATTTCTATCTCAACCGTTTCTAGAGCGCTACGCAATGCCTCCGATGTAAATCCCGAAACAAAACAAGCCGTTTTAAAATTATCGGAGGAGTTAAACTACCAACCAAATAGGCTTGCGCTTAGCCTCAGGCAAAAACAAACACATACCATTGGCGTAATTGTGCCCAATCTTGATTATGTATTATCTATGATGGTAAGGGGTATAGATGAAGTAGCACTCGAAGCTGGATATACAGTAATGGTTTGCCAAAGCAATGAATCTTTTGGTAGAGAAATTGTAAATACCAGAAGGCTGCTCGAAAGTTTAGTGGACGGCTTTATTATTTCAGTTTCCAGCGAAACGAAAACATTTGAACATTTTAAAAAAATACAGGAAAGAAATATTCCGATGGTGGTTTTTGATAGGGTAACGCCAGATCTGGTTGCGCCAAGTGTAAGATTAGATAATGAAAATGGTGGCTTTATTGCCACAGAACATTTGATAGAACAGGGCTATAAACGAATAGCCATTTTAGCAGGCCCAAAAAACCTGGGTATCAGTAATAGTAGAATGGATGGTTATTTGAATGCATTAAAAAAACACAAAATAAAAAAAGACGATGATCTTATTATTCATTGCGATTTTAACCAAGACTAT
Organism: Ferruginibacter sp.; assembly: GCA_031374745.1. Lineage (GTDB taxonomy): Bacteria > Bacteroidota > Bacteroidia > Chitinophagales > Chitinophagaceae > Ferruginibacter. Next base: position 10,529 of record JANMGS010000004.1, read on the forward strand.
GCCTTTTTTGCTACGCAAGAGTTATTATCAATGAAAAAAAGACCCGATGCCATTTTTACCATTAGCGATAGAATGGCCATTGGTGCCATGTTGGCCATCAAAAAAAAGGGACTAAAAATGCCACAAGATATAGGACTGGTAGGATTCAACAACGAGCCAGTTGTAAGTGTTGTTACTCCGCAAATATCCAGTGTAGATATGACATCTTTTGAAATAGGAAAAGCAGCAGCCAAACTGTTTATAGAAACGATGCACAACAATGAAGATATGAATCACATTGAAACAGTCATTAAACCTAGGTTGTTCATAAGAGAATCTTCACAAAAAAATTAATCCAACATTTTATTAAAATATTATTATGAAAAAGCAATTACTATTTGTATGTTTTATGTGTGTTTACTTTTTTGCAAATGCAAAAAATATATTGGTAAAAAATATTACAGAGTTTGATGAAGCAAACAAAACGGCAAAACCTGGTGATGCAATCATACTTCAAAATGGCGAATGGCAACATGTTTCTTTATCCTTGAATTGTAACGGAACAAAAGAAAACCCGATAACGATTAAAGCAGCTGATGCCGGCAAGGTAATGATTACCGGTAATTCTAGAATAAAAATAGGTGGCAGCTTTTTAATAATTGACGGGCTTTATTTTGCCAATGGCTTTGCAGGCACCGATGCAGTCATTACATTTAGAGCTAGCAAAAATGAAGTTGCCAACAACTGCAGGGTTACCAATACCGTTATCAATGATTTTAACAACCCAAAAAGATTGGATGAAAATTATTGGGTGGCATTGTGTGGAAAAAACAACCGGTTAGACCATTGTAGCTTTTTAAACAAAAAAAACATAGGCGTATTGCTTGCTGTGCTATTGGATGATGAGCGCAGCCGGGAAAACTTTCATCGAATAGACCATAATTATTTTGGGGTGCGCATACCGCTTGCGTCCAATGGGGGAGAAATGATAAGAGTAGGCGTATCGGAGCACTGCCAGTACAATTCAAATACCCAAATAGAAGATAATTTATTTGAACATTGTGATGGAGAAACAGAAATTATTTCTATTAAATCTTGCCACAATAACATTCGCAGAAATGTGTTTAAAGAATGCCAAGGCTCCGTAGTGCTTCGTCATGGAAATTACAATACAGTAGAGAACAATTTTTTTTGGGGCAATGATAAAATAGGTACAGGAGGTGTACGCATTATAAACAAAGGACAATGGGTGGTAAATAATCTATTTTACAGATGCCGTGGCGTGGGCTTTCGATCGCCCATTGCCATTATGAATGGTATACCAAATTCCCCTGCCAATCGGTATTTGGAAGTAACCGATGCACTCATTTGCAATAATAGTTTTTATGAATGTTCGCCCATGAGTTTTGGCATTGGCAGCGATGCCGAAAGAACCGTCGTGCCAAAAAACGTGCTGCTTTTAAACAACCTTTTTTATAATAAAAAAGACAGCTTATTGTACAATGTATATGACAGTATAA
>JANMGS010000009.1:0-3829 GCA_031374745.1 Ferruginibacter sp.
AACAAATCTGCCAATTGCTGTATCATATGCCTAGCTTTTTCGGGTTGGCTACCAGTAAGTGCGCTAATTGAATTTAAGCTATTGAATAAAAAATGAGGTTGCAATTGTTGGCGCAGCTTGTTCAATTCTGCATCTTTGGCCATTCGTTCTATATCGGCTCGTCTGTCTATTTCTTCTTTTTGTGCACGCTGGCTAAACCAAAGTAAACTTAGCATGGTCATACAGCCTATCATCAAAAATCCGAATGAAAATCGTATAGTTGCTGTATGCCGTATCCATTGCATATAATCAACATCTTGTTTGTAAAATACCCACAAACTCAACCTTGACATTAACAACCAAATTGCACTTAGTACTATACTTAGCACCAAAACATATAAATATTTTTCTCGCTTGGGTAAATAATAACGCATGTTATTTATGACCAACAAACAAAAAGCAGCGAGTAGTAAATTGCTTACAACGCCGTCTAACATTGCCTTTAGAGGGTCTATCCCTACATCTTGCAACACTACAATTTGTATCACAGCCCAGATAAACCACCAAATAAAAAATACGGTGCCTAGAATTAATTTTTCTCTTTTATTTGAAAAGATAGCTGCTGTCAAAAGATTAATTATTAATAGCCGTAAAATTGTGCAACCCTATTTGCAACAATTGCACTGCCCTTTTTTGTGTATTACGAATGTACAAATCTGCATTCTCTTCTTCTGTTATTTTAGAATATATTTCTGCTCCATCTATAAATTCTGATAACAAATGAAGTTCACTCACGTCAATAAATTTCCATTGCACCTGCATTATTAATCCATCTTTCATACATTCCCGCTCTCCCATTGACCTAGCTTTTTGAAATGCATGCAACTCATCTTCTGCAAAAATCAATCGCAATTGTTCATCAAACTGTGCTGCATGTAAACCATCGCCACAAATAATTTGAAACACTAATTTAGAAAGATACCATTTCATGATAATAAATTTTATAGATTACCAACATATGTTTTTAATAACTTTTTATTTCTACCCCACCAAACGCACAGCTACCTTTAAGTACAAGCACCTTGTTAGGGTCTATTGTTGCAGTTGCATTATATCTTTTATCTTCAACCCCATGAAAAACGCCTTGGATATCGTTTTGCACTGACCAATTTGATGGAACAACGATGGATACTCCACCAAAAGCAACTTCCACTTTTATTATGGAAGGCCCCATCATATCTGCTTGGCTCATATCTATTTCGGCACCGCCAAAAACAGATGTTACTTGCCCTCTCTTAAAATTTTTTGAAATAATATTTCTTTTTACACCACTAAACACTGACGTGATTTTAAAATCATCGTTGCTATCAAATCCTTCGTCACTACCGAATCCTTTCCAAGAACTATCCGCTCTATTATCTTTTCCATCATTTAACCTTTTAAAACCATTCCATGATTTTTTACTAGGTTTTAAAATGTAAATAATTCCTATAGCAATGATGACCAGCGGCCAAAAAAATGGTTCTAAATGCAAGGATGGAATAAATTTTGATATCCAAAAAAAGATACCAACCCCTGTAATTATTAACCAAGAATTATTTTTAAAATTGTGTTTGAAGCCAGAATAAATTCCTACAAGAATAAGAATAACTGGCCAGGTAAATAACCAATAAGGTAATAGAACACCCATATTTCGCATAAGCAATACTATTCCTACGCCTACTATAATTACTCCTGCTACAATTTTACTTGTTTCTCTGCTTTGCTCGTTGTTGTTGTTGTTTATATTTTCCATTTTATTTGTTTTTTGTACCACAAATGTATAATGGGAAAACAGCTTTGAAAAGAGACTTTAGGTAACTAGGTGCGTTTTGTCGGTAAATAGCAGAAAAAGGTAGGTAAAGGTTTTGGTTATCAATTTTACAATGGAAATCAGTCACTGTTCCTAAACCATTTTATTTAAATCATAATGGAATTGAGATAATTCATTGGACAACTTCTTCTATTAATTTTACTGATTAATAGATGCAGCTATGACCTTAAAATATAACTGCTAATAAAAAGCCCCAAGCAAATTCTTTGCTTGGGGCTTTTACAAATTTTAAATAGTTTAATTAAAATCTGCTATAACTGATATCTTAGGATCTGTAGCTACTTTTCCTGCGCCAATAGCCGGACCATTGATACCAAAATCTGCTAATTTAGCTGTAAAGTCAGTTGTAGTAGATATTGTTTTTCCTTTTACAACAATAGAAGCGGTAGTACTTACAGGTTTTGTAACACCATGCATGGTAAGGTCACCTGTTACAGTTGCACTATATGTTCCATCTGCTTTAAAATTTACGGCAGATACATTTGTTATCTTCCCTTTAAATGTTGCTTTTGGAAATTTCTCTGAATCCATCCAATTAGGAGCATTAAAATGCTCTTGCATTTTTGGATTACCAAAAGAAAAACTTTTGATTATAGACTCGAAAGCAACTTCACCCGTTTTAGTATTTAAACTTGCAACTACGGTTTTATTTTCTGCCTTTGGCAATTTATCAAGAGGCGTGGTAGCATCAAAATTAATGGTTGCAGATGTAGTTGTTTTTTTCTTTTGAGCAATAGAAACAGTTACTAAACCTAGTAACGCAAAAAGAATGATTGATTTTTTCATTTGTTTATTTTTGTTTGATTAAAAAAATTATTTATTGAGTACACAACGTTTAAATGTTATAAATTCCGTTTCTAAAATATCGCTATAAGCCCCACCACTACAAGATCCTTTAATAGATACTGTATCGCCTTCTTTTAGTTGCTTGGCTCCTTCTCTATGCTGTTGTTGAAAAGCAAAAATGATGTAGGCATCTGTTGTGGTGTCTATCATTTTTATATTGATGGTTGTATCGGCTGCTTCCATTGCTGAAACCCGTCCATTTATTGTTATTATTTTTTCGGCATATTTTTTATTGGCTAGGGTATCATTTTTTTCAAACTCTTTTATAAAATCCATGGCACTTACTGTATAAGCGGGAGGTTCTTTTGAAGTATCTTCAAATTTTTCATTAAAAATATACCAGATAGCTATACCTCCAATAATTAAAAGAACCAAACCTCCTAAAAGTATTCGTTTTAACCATGGTTTCATTTTTCTTTCTGCACCTGTCATTGTAAATACACTTTTTTTATAAAACAAATATACAATGTTTAAACATCATTATTAGATACAAATGTTAAATCTATAAGAAATGTTGTGCTATTTTGTTGGATGTTTAAAGAAGTAAAAAATCGGGTAAAATAACTTTCCGCTCAGGCTAAATATAGATGGATACGTTTATTGAGCTCAAAAAAAGTTACAATTTAAACTATAAATTTTAATAAGATTCTATTGCTGGCCAATGAATTAAAAAAATGTTACCCCTTTATTTTATTACCAATGCGAGTAATTTTTCTTTCCCCAAAAAGGCATCCAATTGATCTCCGACCATGCACTCTCCCACTCCTGCAGGCGTTCCAGTAAAAATAAGGTCCCCAATATTTAAAGAAAAATAATTAGAAATATGCGAAATGATGCTATCGAAATCAAAGATCATATCATCGGAATTACCCGTTTGTACGTTTTCTCCATTTTTATTAAAAGAAAACTTAATACCATTTTTATTAAAATTTGGACCCATCTCAATAAATTTGCCAACCGCTGCCGAGTTATCAAATGCTTTGGCTTTTTCCCAGGGCAACCCTTTTTTCTTTAGTTCATCTTGTATGTCTCTAGCTGTAAAATCTATTCCCACGGTTATAGCGTCATAATATCCAGCAGCAAAATTTTCTGGAATATATTTTCCATTTTTAGATACCCGAAGCACAAGTT
>JANMGS010000022.1:0-2413 GCA_031374745.1 Ferruginibacter sp.
CTTTTACGGCATTTGGCATACTACCATTCGTATTTATATTGATACTACCCTTCTGTGTATGTTTTCTTATTTCAATAATGGATTCTCTTATCGTTTACCACATAAGCAAGGGCTCGCCTTCGCAACCTTGGCCATAACTTATTATGGGAAAGGGTGCTGTTTCTAAATGTGGTACAGTAAACTCTACAATTTCTTCGGCAGTAGGTTTAAATGTTAGTCTATCTTGTGTACTAATAATGGTTTCTTCTACTGGTTGAAAAGAAATACAACCAATACAATTTGCATTGCAAGCGGGTGATATAGGCACTGGACATTCCCATCTGCCAAGTGCTAAGTTTCTTGCTGCAGGGCATGTGTACGTCATGCAGCAGTTTTCCATCAGATGTTTTACCAATCTGTTGTTGGGATACGCTTTTAATAATTGATTGGTGCCAATTTCAATTTCATCATCGTGGTATCCTTCACTTTCTTGCCTAATGTCTTTTTCAATTCTTACTGCTGGTACATACATTTTTTCATCTTGCCAGCCAGCAGCTGTGTAACAAAAAAGTGGCAGTGTAGGTGCATCTGGCAGGGTTTCGTATGCGGCTATGTACAAGCCAGTGTGTGCTGGTGGAATAAATGCCGCCACAGCCCATCCTTTTTCGCAAATGCGCATCTCCCCTGTTTCTACATCTATGCCCAAACCTCTTCTTCCTGGTAATTCGTATAATTGACCGCCTTCTGGTAAAAGTATCCATTCATCTAGCGGCACAGGCAGTGCATCCCAGCCACTACGGCCTGTTACATACAAAGTTTCGTCTTCGTATATACCGCCATTGCCATCGGAATACATTAAAAAAGGAGATTGTGTAAGTTGTTCCATTTTGCAAAAATACGGTGATTTTTGCTGTCTCTGCGGGGTTTTCACAAGTATAGACATTGAAGTACAAAAGAACTAGCCGTGAAACCCCGACGCACAAAGGACTTTAAATCATTGTAAACCCATCCTCTAAATCTTGATAATGTTTTGGAAAAAAATGTTCAACTAATTTACCACAAGAAAAATATTATGAAACGTTGCTTTGATTTCTATAGGTTAAGGATTCCTCATACGTCGGGGTTTCGCTGAAAGACTTTTATAACTTATACTTTGCTTTTGCGAAAACCCCGCCGAGACAGCCATTGTCTCGGCGGGGTTTTCACAAGTGTAGACATTGAAGTATAAAAGAACTACCCGTGAAACCCTGCCTACCGTCAGGCAAGCCCGACGCACAAAGGAGTTTAAATCATTGTAAACCCATCCTACAAATCTTTATAATGTTTTGGCGAAAAATGTTTAACCTCATTTAGTTCATAAAACGAAGCACTACTATGCTCATAGCTTACGTTATCTTTTGCCAAAGTCCATTTGCCTTTTACTGGGTTACCATGTATGTAATCTAATTTTTGAAATAGAAATTTATCAGAATAAATAGCTTTTGCATCAAAAGAATCTTTAAAAACTTTATGCTTATGCCCTTTAGCTATTTCTCTGCTAGTGAGATTTAAAGCCAATACTTGCAGCATTTCTTCGTTACTGCTTTTCTCTAACCTATTAACAATTTCATACGCCATAAATCGTTTACCATTGCTCATTATTTTATTCAAATTATAACCAGGCGATGGAAAGTGAATAATTGCATGTACATGATTAGGCATAATTACATAGCCAATAATATCTATACCATCTTGTTTTAAGATATTGAACCAATTATAGACAATGTCATAACTATTGGTCGTTTCAAAAAGAGATATCCATTTGTAGCAATTAAAAGTTACAAAATAAGTAGTAAACTCTTCGGAGTGCTTATATTTTATAGCCATATTGTGAAGATTGGTTTTGGGTTCTACAAATTTAAGGTTCTTTTGTGCGTCGGGGTTTTGCTGAAAGATTTTTTGTAATTTATATTTTCCGTTTGCGAAAACCCCGCCGAGACAGAAAAGCATACAGCTTGAAGTATAAGAGAACCAGCCGTGAACCCCCTCCGAGACCTTATTGGGATCATACCCTTTGAATACAGCTTATACAATATGCATTAAACCCTTCTACATCAAATTTGTCGGCAAAACCCTTATCAATATTAAACTGCAACAGCTTATTGTCTTTCATATCTATAGTGAGAATATCATCTTTCCAGAGTACTTGTACAACATCTGCCCAGCTATATTTTTTTATAGGAAAAGAAGGATACTCTATACCTTCTTCAGTAAAGACAATGATTGGTTTTTTATTGGCAAAAAAACCTATACTACCAAACGCTAGCAACATTACACCCATCCAATAATTACCAAAATACAACCAAACAATGGCACTAACTATAAATGTAATCTCTATTACAGGGGTTTTTATATGTTTTTTATTGAGCAAGTAATATACCCAAGGCACCGCATT
>JANMGS010000070.1:0-2360 GCA_031374745.1 Ferruginibacter sp.
GACAAATCCACCACGCCCTAAAACAACGAAAATCAAAACCCTTTAAGCAAATCAAATTTGTAGTACACAAAACGCCACCTAAAAATTTTGAAACCCCTGCTAACGCTAAACTTGGCTATGGGTAGCTGCAATGTGGGTTAACTTTCCAAAATACTTTTATAATTGATTGAATGTTTTTGTAGGTTACGCAATTCTTTTGCTGTAAATTTTTTATTGAACTGAATTTTCTGGCGTATTTTAGGATAAATAGTATGGGGGAAAAATACTATCTGAAAAGAGTGAAATTTTTGTTACTACCCGTTTATATTTTTTTGGAAATTGACAGACTTGTGGGTTTGAAATGTATAAAAGTGTTATACTTTTTCTAACCTACATGGCTTAATTTAGAGAATCAAACCAATAGAAAAATGATTTCTATTTCTGCCCGCTTAATATCTTAATATAATTTGCCCGCTCATATGAAGTAGGATCAGAAATGTTTTGTTGGCTCATCACGCCTTTAAAAGATTGTATAGTTTCAAAACCTTGCGAATGCATCCAAGCTTCTAGTTCTTTATTCATGGTTTTTAAATAACCAATGCCATTTTTATAAAGAGCCGATGCTGTCATAGCCACATCTGCCCCAGCCAAAATATATTTTATTACTTCTATTGAACTTTGCACACCTGTAGTGGCAGCAAGCGATACGGGTACTTGTCCATACAATAGTGCAATCCAAAGTAAAGGAAGCCTTATCTCATTTGATTCGCTGTATTGCAAATTATGTAAAAGCGAAAGTTTATTGATATCAAAATCTGGCTGATAAAATCGGTTGAATAATACCAAAGCATCTGCTCCATATTTTTGTAAACGTTGTGCCATATTGCCCATGGCACTAAAATAGGGGTTTAGTTTTACGGCTATTGGAATTTTTATGGTGTTCTTTATTTCGTCTACAATATTCAAATACCGATGTTCTACTGCCGAACTAGAAAGTTCTATATCTCCAGGAATAAAGAAAATGTTTATCTCCAATGCATCTGCACCTGCCTCTTCCATTTGCCGTGCATAATCTATCCATCCTTCTTTTGTAATACCATTCAAACTTGCAATGATGGGGATATCTACTTGTTCTTTTGCTTTGCGAATAATATCTAAATATTGATCAGAGCCTCTATGGTATTCATCTAAATTTGGGAAAAAATCACTGGCTTCCGCAAAAAGATTACTCGTACTGCTCACAATAGATTCATATTGCGCTGCTTCTTTTTTTAGCTGCTCTTCAAACAATGAAAATAATACTACCGCACCGGCACCGGCTTCTTCCATTTGTATGATGTTACTTATTTCTTCAGATAAGGTACATGCCGAAACCACAATAGGTGATTTTAGTTTTAGCCCCATGTAATTTGTACTAATGTCCATAAAAAATAATTTTAATTCTTAAGTAGATTGCTGTTCTAATTACTTTTCTGTTTGTTATTATTGCCACAAATGCGCAAGTTTTTATTTTTAATAGTTGCAAAAAATACTTTTATACAGCAAATAATAATATTCAAATACTAATGCAAAAAAAAATGGTCACTAAAACCGTTGTGTTCTTTGTTTTCGTTGTCACGCCGTGTGAAATATTAATTCACTTAGTATATTTCGAATAATGACCTTATTTTTTTAAAATACCCTATAGCTTTTATTTGTGTATTCGTTGCAAAATTTCCGTCAAAGAAATAAAAATCAAGCAACTGGCACAAAGTCGCTCGCCTTTTTTATTGCCTGCTCTTCATAATTTTTCCAACGCTGGTTTACCATTTGCTGTGCCAATACCATTAATTCTTCTGCTTCTGCTGGGTTGGTTTGTGTAAGTACTTTATACCGCAATTCTTTGTAAGCAAATTCTTTTAAAGGTATAGTTGGTCTGGTGGAGTCCAAAATAAATGGGTTTTGTTTTTTCATTCTTAAAACAGGATTATACCGCATCAACGGCCAATAACCGCTGGCTACCGCATTGTTTTGTTGTGTAAGTCCATCTTTTAAATCGTAGCCATGAGCAATACAATGGCTATACGCCAATATCAATGACGGCCCATCATAGGCTTCGGCTTCTCGCATGGCAAGCATTGTTTGTTGCGGATTGGCGCCAAATGCAATTCTGGCTACATACACGTTGCCATAAGATACGGCTTGCATAGCCAGGTCTTTTTTGCCACCACGTTTTCCTGCCGATGCAAATTTTGCAGAAGCTCCTGTGGGAGTAGATTTTGAACTTTGTCCTCCAGTATTGCTATATACTTCGGTATCTAATACAAGCACATTTATATTTTTTCCACTGGCCAATGCGTGGTCTAATCCACCATAACCAATATCATATGCCCATCCGTCGC
>JANMGS010000007.1:0-8565 GCA_031374745.1 Ferruginibacter sp.
AAAAAGGCCACAGATGCACAGAAAAGCTGTTTTGTATTTGATATTTTAACTATTACACAAATAGATTACAGATAATATGAGCAAATTTGTAGAGGTAAATTCTTTAAATGAAGAATGAATTTTTATACAGTTTATATTAAATTTTCTCCAATTTAATATTTCTTGCACCAAATAGCGGATAGCTATTAAAAGATAATAATAAGTATCCACCAAAGTGAGACACGCCGATGTAAGAAGTGATGACTAGATCAATGTTGTTTGAAGCAGCGGTTGGCTTTTACAATAATGCTGTTTATCTAAATATCCTTTCAATATACTATAATTACCAGTGGATTTAGGGGCGGTTTTCCTTATCTTCGCAAAAATTTTTTTATATGAATCTTCACGAATACCAAGCAAAAGAGCTTTTAAAAAAATACAATGTACCCGTACAAGAAGGCATTGCCTGCAGCACGGTGGCAGAAGCTGAAATGGCTTACAGACAAATTCATACCCAATACAGTAGCAAGTTTGCCGTTATAAAAGCCCAGATACATGCCGGTGGCAGAGGAAAAGGTAGTATTGTAGGTAAGGAGCAACGTGGTGTGGCAGTTGCTAAAAATGCAGAAGATGTAACACGTATAGCTACCAATTTATTAGGTGGCACGTTGGTTACGATACAAACCGGTGAAGCGGGCAAAGTAGTAAACAAAATTTTGGTAGCACAAGATGTATATTATGATGGTGCAAGCCCAGTAAAAGAGTTTTATCTTTCTATATTATTGGATAGAACAAAAGGCGAAAATGTAATCATGTACAGTACCGAAGGCGGAATGAATATTGAAGACGTAGCCCATGATACCCCAGAAAAAATATTTAAGGAGTGGATACATCCAAGTGGCATGTTGCAAGGTTTTCAAGCAAGAAAAATTGCTTTTAACCTAGGCCTAAGTGGCGAAGCTTTTAAGAGCTGCGTAAAATTTGTCACTAGCTTATACAATGCCTATGTAGGGTTAGATTGTGGAATGCTTGAAATTAATCCCTTATTTAAAACCAGCGACGATAAAATAATTGCGGTTGATTGTAAGATGAATGTAGATGATAGCGCACTTATACGCCACCCCGAAGTAGCAGCATTAAGAGATATAACTGAAGAAGATCCTACAGAAGTGGAAGCAGGCCAGTTTAATTTAAATTTTGTAAAATTAGATGGCAATGTTGGCTGCATGGTAAACGGCGCAGGCCTTGCCATGGCTACCATGGATATGATAAAATTGAGTGGAGGAGATCCGGCAAACTTTTTGGATGTGGGTGGAAGTGCCAATGCACAAACGGTAGAAGCTGGTTTTCGTATTATAATGAAAGACCCCAAAGTAAAAGCTATTCTTATTAATATTTTTGGCGGAATTGTACGTTGCGATCGTGTAGCACAAGGGGTGATAGATGCGTACACCAGCATAGGCAATATAAACATTCCTATTATTGTTCGCTTACAAGGTACCAATGCGGATGTAGCTAAGAAATTGATAGACGAAAGCGGATTGAAAGTACAAAGTGCTATTTTGCTTAGTGAGGCTGCGGAGTTGGTAGGTAAAGCAGTGGCTTAAGAAAAGTATTGCATATTTAGTACTAAAATATTAACATAAAAACATCCCAAAATTAAGGGATGTTTTTTTTTTGAGCTTATAAGCAATGACATAGTTTTTGGGCAACTATGTTTTTTTATTATCAGACATCTAGTAAATGTTTAATAATCACTGTCCAATATTTTATCTTTTCGCCTCTACGATTAAGCAAAATTTCCTTATTTATCCTCCCAGATTATAATATATAAAGCTTGTTAAACCAGCGAACCAAGCCTTTTATTTTGTTTAACCGATTTTAGCACTTTATCAATTTGCAAAAAATGACGCTGCTCATGAGCTATAAAAAAACGAAATGTATCCCCAAGTTTTAGTTTTATTAATTTACTTAAGGATGTAGGTATTCTATTGCTATTTAAATTAACTGATGCTGCAATGGCTAATAAATTAAGTAAGTGATGCTGATGCCTTATACATTCGCTCAACATATCATTTGCGTTTGGCTGCAAAGACGGTATAGCATTTTTAGGTGCATTCATTTTCTTTGCAATGGTATTTTCCTTTGTAGGCAACATTAAATTGGTAAAATAATTGCCTAGCCAACCTGAGACAAAAATTTCGCAAGGAGCAGTTTTATTAAGGTGAAGTTGTTTCTCTATTGCATTGATATAATAACGGCTATAAATATTAAGGTGCTCCAAAACTTGAGCTACGCTCCAAGAATTAGGTTCCACTTGCTGTACCAGTATTTCTTTTGGATATTGATGCAGTTGATTTGCACTAAAAATAATCTGTCTTACATCATCCTGCAAATGTTGCAATAATGTGTTGCTGTTTATCTTTTTCATTGTACTTAAATTTAGAATACAAAATTGCAATACAAATTGAAAATGACTGTTGGTAAAAACCAAGATTTTTTTACCTACTAATTACATAAATATGCACGAATACTCTTTAATGATGCTGTAGATTGTTTTAATTTGAGGCGATGATAATTCATTTTATGAATTTATTATAGTACCTAAATTCGCACTGAGCCAAGTAATTTACTGAAGTTGGTAGCGTCGATACCTAAGTAAGATGCCAAATATTTATGTGGCACCAAATTTAAAATATGCGGACTACGTTTTAATAAAGTTTTAAATTTCTCTTCATTAGAAAAACATTGCAACTCAATTTGCCGATGCAAAGCACCCTTTAGCGCAAAAGCTGTTGCTTTAAAAATCAATTTTTCTATACCTGAATACATTCCCATAAGACTTTTTACGTCTTCGTAGCTTATGCGCAATAATCTACTAGCAGTAAGTGTCTCTAAAAAATAATCGGATGGAGTTTGTGTTAAAAAACTGTCTGCAATACCACTAAAAGAGGGTGGGTAAGTGAAAACAATCGTTGCTTCCTTATCATCATCACCAAGATAGAAAGCCCTCTGCAATCCTACTAATACAAAATACAAATAACGCTCCGTTTCCCCAGCAGTTGTAATAATTGTTTTTCGCTTAAGTGTTATGGGTTCCCAGCCTTTTGCAAATGCTTCTGCCTCTTCGCGGGTAAGCTGATGTATCTGCGAAACAAATGCAAGAAGCGTTTCTTTTTCCATAACTTAAAGGTACAATATGAGAAAATAGCAGTCGCTATTTTTGCAATAAATTTGCGCCCTTGTTGGTATATCTTAATGTTTCCTATTCCTCCGTTGCTATACCGTAGCGTTGCTGTTGTTGGTATGCGGCGTAGGTAAGCAGCCAAGCATACGACAACAATTGTAGCAGTACCAATTTAGCTTTCATATTTTACTTTTAGGAGGCTGCGGAGTTGGTTAGTAAAGCGGTAGCGTAAGTAGAAATAATATTTTAAATTAAATAAAAAGTAAAATCCTGTTTGCCGTGGGCAAATGGGGTTTTTTTATCTGTGCTTAGATGCAAAGATTGTACATTTATGACGACTTGAATCGCGGTTGACAAGTCATCCGTTCAACAATAATTCAATGCTCATCAATTTCTCATCGTAGGGAGATACTTTCTATTATCCTATTTGCTTTTTTGTCTTTAAAAAATTCTTTTGCTACTAAAAATATAAGAATAGCAAACAAAATAATAGAAGAACCAATAGTACCAAATCCAAGCCCTCCCCTTTCATTCGTCTTGGTGAGCAAGTCACCAAATGTAGCACCAAATGGACGTGTAAGCACAAAGGCAATCCAAAATAGAATGATATGCGAAATTTTTGATTGATAATAAGCCAATACTACAATTAATAGCAATCCTCCAATCAACAAAGCGCCGCCTGCAAAACCAAGCCCCGAATCATCTGCTAAAAAATCGCCCAAAGCAGTGCCCAATGTATTTGAAAACAAAATAGCCGTCCAATAAAATATTTCACCACGCATCGTTTTTATATCAGTAACTGACAATGATTTTTCCGTTTGTTTCCAAACAAAAAGTGTACTAATTAAAAGCGAAACCAATAGCAGAGAGCCAAAAGCATAACCCAATCCCAAGGTTCTATCCATAAAATCGCTCATCGTGGTACCTGCAGTACTTGTGGCCAATATTACCAACCAATAAACAATAGGATGATACTTTTTTGAAAGCAATTGTACTGTTAACAGAATAAAAAAGAAAGCCAACAATATGGCAGAACTAATTCCGTAGCCAACATGTAAAGTTTGTGCCAATAAATCACCCCCTGTTTCACCCAATGTAGTGGCACAAATTTTCATTATCCAAAATGAAAACGTAACAAGCGGAAGTTTGGAAATAACATTCATTATCTTACAATTCTTTATTTCATAATATTGAAACCAATTAATACAACAACTAATAAAATTCCTACTAATGCAACCATAAAAATATAATCCGCAATGGTTTCAAGCTTTTTTCCAATTCCTTCTTTACTCGTTTTTATGGAATAAAAAGAAAACAAACAAGAAAAAATAAGCAGTATCGCTATAACAGATGTAAACTCATCTATAAAACTCAATTCAGCCTGATTGGATACATGTATAGAGGTTATTACAAAAAGGCAAAACCCTAAAAGATTTGCAGCTGTATTTAAAATATGTCCCGAAGTATTTCTTGCCATAAGAGCAATTTATTATTGTTTAATTTACTTAAGTTCATTTTTTCGATTTAAAAATATAGAACCCTTTTTATACATCATTCATGTATTAAGCATTAGATACTATTGCACACCAATAATGTAAAACGTAAAACATAAACCGTAGCCCACAGTCAATGTTTACACTAATAAATCAAATACTTTTTCTCCCGAGCGAAGTAACTTAAATTTTCATTTTCTAAAAAGCAATATTTATTGGCATACACTTTTGCCTGTTTACTTTAAGTAATTCCTTTTATGAAATAACCACTTGTTTATTTTGTATGATAAATAAGCCGACCCTGCACCTACCAATGCACCTGCTATAACATCTGATGGGTAATGTACTCCCAAATCTATACGAGAATAGCCTACTGAAGCTGCCCAGGCAAAAGAGGGTACAACAATATACCATTTTGGGTGTACTATACTTAATGATGTAGCCAATGCAAATGCATTGCTTGTGTGCCCCGATGGCATTGCGTAACCACCACCATTGGTTAGTTTTTCTATATCTGGATAGGTATTAAACGGCCTATCTTCTTTTATAATTCTTTTTAGTGAAGAAGAAATAATGGTAGAAACAATTACTGAAGTACCCATATAAATTGCTTTATGTTTTGTTATAGCATTTTTTTTGAAATGCCCAACTACATAAAAGATAAGAGGTGCTCCAAAAGCAACAGGAGCTGCAGTATTGGAAATAAATTTCATAGCGTTATCGTAAGACCTATTTCTATTAAGGTTAATGCTTCGCAGGTTATTTATATCCCAATTTTGTGCAAAACTAATTGCCGTTATTACGCTAAATAAAAATACCATCATAGTTTTTCTCATACAAAAAATTTAAAAAAGGCTACCACAAAAAGTAGCCTTTCGTTTGGTTTAATCCTTCACTTCCTTTAAAAAATTACCTTCATCATCAAACAATACATCTACCCCATTTACTTCCGCTTCATAAATTACAGTCCCATCAGCTTTTGTAATTTTTGCACCTGCTTTAATATGCTTTCCGTTGTAATGTTGCTTTACGTAGGCAAGCACTTTTGTAGGCAAGTCAGCACTTTTCATACCTACTTCACTCTCCGTCATTGTGCCATTTGTAGTAAACAATGCACTCCTATCTTCTCCGCCACTTTTAAAACCTGCTTCATACTTTCCATCTTCTTTTTCCCATTTTGCAGTAGCAGTAGGAAATTGTTTTGCAAATGTTGCTTTTACTGCGGCAGGTACGCTTGCGGCTTTTATTTTTTGTGCATGGGCACTGAATACTATTGTTGCAAATAATGCAACCATTAAAAGGTATTTTTTCATTTTTTAATTTTTAAAATTTAATATTGTACTATTTGTTGTATGTGCTATTGATAGCAATAAAATTTGCTTTCAATGAATTGCATGATAATTGACAATCGAAAAAACATATCAATTATTATAAAGAAATGTTCTAGTAAAGAAACTAAGCTAGTGGCGGATGAAAGATAGGCGTGGAATAGTTATAGGAATAATTGTTATTCTTTTCGTAATTTAATGTGGCACTTATTACTTTGAAAACGGTAGCTTTTACTACAATAATTTTTTGATTAATTTCAAACGGAAATACAGTATTGTGCTGGGCATAATGTATGGGTGAATGAGGTTTTTGCTTCCCTCCATTATCATGTTTATGAAAAATAGAGTCGATATTTATAAGATGATCTGTTATAAAATCAACCAATTTCATATCCATGTCTTCGGTTTCTTTACAATTTCTAAATTCTTGTGTTAAATCTTTAAGTAAAGAAAAATCTCCCATTGGCAGTAATAACATGCCAAAAGCCCAATAAGATAAAAAAAGGGAGAGGAATATTTTCATGAATATAAAGCTACCTTTTGTTTTAAGTAATTGATTTGAAGTGGCCTTATTTTTTTGTTAATAAACATAATGCTATTTGCATTGTTGTTTACATACTATTTGCAAATGATTATAAGTTGTACTTTTTTAAACAATGATTTGTTGGTATAAATAAAAAGCTATTTGGCGCTGTCTTTAGAAATAATTAGCCCTTCTTCTGGTAAACTAAGTAAGATACTTCTCTCATCTATAAGTGGTTTTAATGCCAACCAGTGCAATGAATCTAGCAATACATTTTTTAAATAAAAAGCTTTTACTTCTTTATTCAATTGGTTCCAACGAATAATTTTACATTGGCAACTTGCATTTTCCACCTCATTTATCACTTCTTCAATGGTTCCTCCTTTGCCAAGTTTTGTATATATCTCCCTTATACCAATTATTTTACTTTTTTCTCCAATATCAAAATTCCAAGAGGCAGAAACGGCCACTAAAAATTTATTATTGGATTGTAGGTTTAGTAAAGAATGTCTGGGAGATTCAATTTTTTTTGAATTGTTTTTTATATGAGAAAAAACAGAAACTATGCCAGGTGATTCAAATTGCATGTAACCAACATGGTTAAAGCTAGCACCAAATCTATTAAATACAAAATAGCCATCTTTGTATTTCACCTCTACAATATTGGGCACCGCTTATTTTATTTCGCACAACAAACCAAAATGAAACCTATTTTTTTTAACCCATAAGGGATTTAAAATAAGATAAAAGGCTTCCCTTTTCAGAGAAGCCTTTCCTTAATCAACATAAAACAAACCTTACATTTTTGGTAACAATACAGCGTTTACAACATGTATTACACCATTACTTTGATTCACATCTGCGATTGTTACATAAGATTTTCCACCAGATGCGTCAGTGATTTGTACTTTTTTCCCTTTTAATGAAAAAGTAAGATCAGAGCCTGCTACAGTTTTAGCTGTAAATTTGCCTCCACCTGCTTTTATTTTTGCAACTACATCTGCTGCACTTATTTTACCAGCTATTACATGGTACGTAAGCACCGTTTGCAATGTTTTCAAATTTTCTGCTTTCAACAAATTATCTACAGTACCTGCTGGTAATTTTGCAAAAGCAGCATTGGTAGGAGCAAACACAGTGAAAGGACCTGCACCAGATAAAGTTTCTACTAAACCAGCAGCTTTTACTGCAGCTACCAATGTGGTATGATCTTTACTGTTTACAGCATTTTCTATAATATTTTTAGTAGGGTACATTGCGGCTCCACCTACCATTACCGTTTTGCTCATTTGAGCAGAAGCTGTTGTAGTAGCCATTGCCACTACTGCAAGCATAAATAAATTCTTGATCTTTTTCATAATTCTTTTTTTAATGACTTATTAATTATTGTTTGTTTAATTATTTTATATTTTTTGCTTGCGATCGCAAATCATTTACGACAACAATTCAAATAAAGTTTTAACTGCGAAAATTAAGGAAATGTTAATGCATGAAAAAAGCAGCCTAATAGCTGCCTTTTTTATCAATAGTCCGTTTGTGTTTCTTTGAGTTTGGGTTTTATCTTCCCTTTTTTATCATCTATTGCAGCAGGTGCATTTGGTGTGACATTTTTATCTTCCTTTTTATTATCTGTATTTTTAGTTATGGTCTTTTTGATAGTATCTTTCGGTGTTGCAGGTGGAGTTTGTTGTATTACAACTGAATCTTCTTCTTCCAAATATTCTTGTTGTTCATCTATTGGATTACCATTGTCATCTGTAACACCCTCTCCTCTTTTTAAAGTTTGATAAAAGTTTGCATCCGCAAGTATGGGATCATTTTTCAATTCTACCGGAACGGTGAATTCTTTTTGCTCCGTGTAATATTTGTATTTCTTATCTGCATATACTTTTGCCATAAAATTGCCCCAAGCTGGTGCAGCCATTTCAGCACCACCTCCGCTTGAATAAATAGGTATAAAAGGATCTTCACAACCCACCCATGTACCTGCTAGCAATGTGGGTGTATATCCAATAAACCACCCATCGGTATAATTATCAGTTGTACCAGTTTTTC
>JANMGS010000011.1:0-4190 GCA_031374745.1 Ferruginibacter sp.
GCCACTCTTACAAGAAAGTATGTAAATAAACTTGAAGGGTATAAAACCAAATTATTGGACACCAGAAAAACGACCCCAAATTTTCGTTTATTGGAAAAAGAAGCTGTAAAAATTGGTGGTGGAGTAAACCATCGCTTTGGTTTATACGATATGATTATGTTGAAGGATAATCACATTGATTATTGTGGTGGTATAGAAAAAGCGATAAACAAAGCATATCATTATGTACAGCAGCATCATTTCAACCTAAAAATTGAAGTAGAAACAAGGAGTATAGAAGATGTAGTGAAAGTAATGGCAACAGGAAAAGTGGATCGTATAATGCTTGATAATTTTACGCCAGAAACAATTGTAGCCGCATTAAAAATAATTGATAGGCAATATGAAACAGAAGCTAGTGGGGGCATAAATTATGAGAACATTGAAAGCTATGCTGCTACAGGTGTAGATTTCATTTCGAGTGGTGCCATTATACACCAAGCAGTGATTTTGGATTTGAGTTTAAAAGCCAGCCCCTTAAGCCTAGCTTAACGGTGGGCTTTTCTACAGCAGGATGTCTAAAAGTTTTGAAATTCTATTTATTCTGCCTTGTGTATTATACCTAAAATGTAATTTTAAAATGCCAAAAAATAATAAATCTTATAGCCCACTCGTTTATTCTACAGACCCCCATTTTAAACTGGATGATGCAGATAATGAAGAAAAGGAAACTCTGTTGCCTGCTGAGCAAAAGTTACATGTGCGCTTGGATAAAAAACACCGAGGTGGAAAGATGGTAACACTCGTTGAAAATTTTGTAGGAACAAATGAATCAAAAGAAGATATAGGCAAGAAATTAAAAACAAGTTGTGGTACTGGGGGCTCCGTAAAAGATGGAGAAATTTTGGTGCAAGGCGACAATAGGGATAAAGTATTGCAATGGCTTTTAAAAAATGGTTACAAACAAACAAAGAAAATATAAAAATGGTAAGTAAGATATCTGAGGGGGTAAAAATTAGCGTAGAAACATTTTACGAAGCAGCATATAGCAATACCGTAAACAGTGAGTTTATGTTTGCTTACAGGGTTTCCATCGAAAACAACAATTCCTTTCCCATAAAATTAATAAGCCGACATTGGTATATTTTTGATAGCAATGGCACTACAAGAGAAGTAGAAGGAGAAGGTGTGATAGGTTTACAGCCAACCATCAACGCTGGCAATACCTACCAATATGTAAGCGGATGTAATTTGCGTACCGAAATGGGAAATATGCACGGGACCTATCTGTTTGAGAACCTACATAATAAAAAAACTTTCACTGCCGCAATCCCTTTATTTGAAATGTTCGTTCCTTTCAAACTAAATTGACCAATTTTTCGTTCATTAGCTCTTTCTTTGTTAAAGAACTAAAGAGAAATGAAGTATATGGTAAATAAGCCATACCTTAGTATTAATTCAACGTTACCCTAATAAGTCAAAAATGTCAAAAATAATTTTCAACAACAAAGACAACGCTTTTTTTCAAAGCCTCAAAACCAGTGTAGATGCTTATTTTGCAGATAATAAAATACAAAAAACAGGTGATTGGAGGCTATATATAAAAACTTTTTTACTTATTGGTGGTGCTATTGGCATTTATTTGTTGATTCTACTGGGCAATTTGGCTGCCATCTACAACATTCTTTTGTGTATACCGCTAGGATATTTGATGGCATGTATAGGATTTGCCGTAATGCACGATGCCAACCATGGTAGTTACAGTACAAATACAAAACTGAATGACTTTGTAGGTTTGTCTGCTAATTTGCTTGGCGCAAGTTCTTTCTTTTGGAAACAAAAACACAACATTATCCATCACACTTACACCAATGTAGATGGTATTGATGATGATATTGCAAAAAGCCCCATCATTCGCCAATGCGAAACACAAAAGTGGGTACCAGCACACCAAATTCAACATTTGTACCTTACGCCAATTTACTCCCTATCCACTTTATTTTGGATCTTTAATATGGATTTTCAAAAATATTTTAAAAGAAAGATTTACACCACAGATGCTTGGGACATGACACTGAAGAACCATATTATTTTTTGGGTAACTAAAATTTATTATGTGGGTGTATTTATGGTTATTCCTATTGTTATTTTTGGATTTTGGAACTGGCTCGGTGGTTACTTATTGACCAATGCAGCCTTGGGTCTTACGCTATCGTTTGTTTTCCAATTAGCGCATGTGGTAGAAAATACAGAGTTTGAACATATCGCTTTAGACGAAACAAAACACATTGATACTGCCTGGGCAGAACATCAAATAAAGACCACAGCGAATTTTGCCATGGATAGTAAAATTATTTCTTGGTTTGTGGGGGGATTAAATTTCCAAATAGAACACCATCTTTTTCCAAAAGTGAGTCATATACATTACCCGGCAATAAGCAAAATAGTGCAGGCCAAATGTAAAGAGTTTAACTTACCCTACAACCAATATAAAACATTGCCACAAGCATTGGCTTCTCACTTTAGGGTTATGAAAGCCTTAGGTAAAAAGCCACAAGTAGCAGCAGTGTCATTGAATGCAGCAGCTTAGTTAAGGCTTGTATTTCGTTTCTTGGTATAATTTTTCCGCATCTATTCGCATCAAACTATCTGGTTTTACATCTGGGTATTTTGATGCGTATTTTTTTACGATCTGCCAACCTGCAAAAGAGCCAATATTGCCCGGGGCATTTTCGCCCAGCTCCTGTGTTTTGGGGCCCTCCGATACATAATTCCTAATAAGATTGTTGTCTGCTATTTGTAAAAAATTATTTTGCACAAATAAATCCCATATAGCCGCTTCATGCGCATAAGAATCTTTCATTTGTGTCTCCGTATAGCCTATTAATTTATATTCGTTCGTTTCAGGTAAAAATTTACTTAGCAAATACAATCGTTTACCATTTTCTACCATTTGCACCAGTAATCGTTTATCCACGTTGTTATCTGGGTACATATCACTTACAATATTCTTCATACAATTTACAGCTATATAATCTGGTGTAAAACGAGCCGTTACATAATTAGGATATACTTGTTGTACCATGTCTGTTTTGTACAAAGGGAAGTCTTTGCCTAAATGAACTTGTAGCCCAATGCTAAGAAAATCATCACCAATGCCATCGCCACTACCATCGGCAGGGCCAATAAAAGTTATAATATTTGTAGGTGTTTTGTAAGCGGGAAAATAATATTTTACAAACTGTAATCCTTTTTCTATTTGTTTTTCGTAGGGCGCAAAATCGCTGAAATATTTTTGTGCCGTATCATAAATGGTTTTGCTATAATTTATATAACTTCTGAGGTAATTTGCCGTTGTATCATTTGGCCAACGTGGATCTACACCAAGAATTTCGATAAGAAAAGTTTTACCAAATGATGGATACTCAACTAAAAGCTTATCTAACTGAGGTATAATTTGGGTGCTATCCAAGGCAAAGAATGCCTGCTCAAAACGCAGCACTTTGAGTGGTACTTTTATACTAGAAACATCAGGAGTATTATTTTTGCTATTGCAGGAAAAAATGTAAAAAAGAATCAATATAGAAAAAATGTATTTCATACCTTTTATTTTAGCCACTAATGACACGAATTTACACGAATAAGAAATGCTAATTTGCTATTCTTCTTATTTCTAAAAGCAACAACAATGAAAAAATGTATTTCATACCTTTTATTTTAGCCACTAATGACACTAATTTACACGAATAAGAAATGCTAATTTGCCATTCTTCTTCTTTCTAAAAGAATCAACATAGAAAAAATGTACTTCATACCTTTTATTTTAGCCACTAATGACTCGAATTTACACGAATAAGAAATGCTAATTTGCCATTCTTCTTATTTCTAAAAGAATCAACATAGAAAAAATGTATTTCATAACTTTTATTTTAGCCACTAATGACACTGATTTACACGAATAAGAAATACTAATTTGCCATTCTTCTTATTTATAAAGGAATCAACATAGAAAAAATGTATTTCATACCTTTTATTTTAGCCACTAATGACACGAATTTACAGGAATAAGAAATGCTAATTTGCTATTCTTCTTATTTATAAAGGAATCAACATACAAAAAATGTATTTCATACCTTTTATTTTAGCCACTAATGACACGAATTTACACGAATAAGAAATGCTAATTTGCTATTCTTTTTATTTATAAAAGA
>JANMGS010000142.1:0-3132 GCA_031374745.1 Ferruginibacter sp.
TGTAATACAAGTAAGTGTGGAGGATGGTAATGCCATGCTTCAAAAAGAAATTTTTGCGCTTATTTTAAAGTACAGACCAAATAAGTTTGATGCAAATATTGATACAGGAAACGTTAGAGCCAGTCTAGAACAGAAGCGACAAGAAGAAATTGCATTTTCGGCTAAGTTGGAAGTTTCTTTAAATAACATACATTTTACTGCTTATGATGAATTGCTGGCATTGTCAACTAAAAAAATGGATGATGTAAACAATCTTTTGATAAAGTTTAAGCATTTATTGCCATTTACAGTTGATGGTGCAGAACCCAAAAAGATATTTGTTTCCTACTCACACAACAATACGGTATGGCTTGGCAAAATAAAAAGTCATTTATCTGGTTTAAGAAGAAAAAATTTAATAAAGGATTGGACAGACCAGGAAATTCTAGCAGGCGAAAAATGGGATGAAAAGATTATTGAGCAACTTAAAAAAGCAGACATCGTTATTTTACTCTTATCGGCAGATTTTATAGCATCAGATTATATTTGGGAAGTAGAGCTAAAAAAAGTATTGGACACTCGAAAAACGATTATTCCTATTTATATTGAAAGTTGTGACTTAGCGGCTATCCCAAATTTTAATGGCGTGGATGATAAAATTTCTAATTTTGAAATAATACCAAAAGATGACGATGGAAAATTGAGACCTATTAACCTTTGGCAAAATGAAGCCCAAGCATTGGCTAAGGTGGCTAGTAGGATTAGGGAAGTGGTGGAGAAAAGTATTGGTGAACGGTCTTAGTATCGTAGGAGTAATTTTTTTATTTTACTTCTAAAACTTTATTTCCTACAATTGCATACACAACATTCTTCTTCTTTTTCTCAATGATAAAATTACCCGTAAGGCTTCCAAAAGCTGGAAGTATAAAATTATTTTCCTCCATTAAAAAGCAAGTAAGTGTATGATGTTGTTTGCCTTTTAGTTTTATAACAATGGCTGGATGTACATGACCACAAAAATTTAGAAGTTCATTTTTTTAAATAGGGTGGTGTCTGTAACTAAAACATTCATCTTCCAATAGCATGGTTGTTGAAAAATTAGGTACAGTATTTTTCTCAAAATTTATTATATCATGGTTACCTTTTACCAAAGTAAATTGTATATTTTCATGTTTCAGCAAAAACTTTTCAAAACCAAACCATTCGCTGTTAAAGTCGCTGTGAAACAAATCTCCCAAAATAAGTACACTAGTGGGTTGCCAAGCAGCAATTATTTTGGTAAGCAAAATCAAGTCCTCAAATTGTGCGTCTGCAGGAATTGCCAACCCATGTTTGCGAAAATGAGTTGTTTTGCCTAAGTGAAGGTCACTTATTAAAAGTTTTTTTGAAACAGGAAAAAACACTGCTTTTTGTGGCAGCAAATAAATTTCCTGGTCATGTATTCTTATAACGGTATAATTATTTTTCAATGGCTTTTATCATTTTTTGTATGCGATCTTCCATGCTTTCATTGCTAAATTTTTCTCGTAACCTTTCTACCAGCATGGGAAAACAAAAGGGAGAAGGTCTATTCAATTCTTTTACCACAATCTTTTGTGTTTGTATTCTTTTAAATGCCATTTGCATTCTTTCTATTTCTAATTGAAAATCCATTACCTCCTGATATGCTTGTTTAAGCAATAAATTATCTTTTTCGTATGTTTCAAACACTTTAAAGAATAGCTGAGAATTTGCTTGCACATGTTTTGTTTTTGCAGCCTTGCCGGGAAAACCGTTGAAGATTAAACCAGCTATACTCGCTATATCCCTAAATTTTCTTTTGGCCATTTCAGTGGCATTCATGCTTTGTATAGAATCGTCGTACAAGTGTTCTTCGCTAAATAAATTATTATCTAGTACTTCATTCATATCTACTTTGGTATCGCTCAATAGTTCAAAACCAAAATCGTTCATCGCAATAGAAAAACTTATGGGCTTTAATAGCCCGATTCGATGAGACATGATTGCAGCCATACCTTCATGCACATACCTTCCTTCTAACGGATAAATAAAAATATGAAACCCGTCCTTGGTTTCCAATTGTTCTATTAATAATTCTTGCTTGTTTGGTATATGCGAATTTTCTGCTTGTATTTGTAGCAATGGTATCAACGACTCCATTTCGTAATGTGTCGTTAGTCCTTTGGTGTATAAATCTATTTGTTCTCTTATACCTTCACTTAGTTGCGATGATAAATTCATTCTGCCGCCCATCCAACTGGGTATGATACCGTTTTTGGCAGTGCTCTTTTTTACCAATACATCCATATTTTTTATAGAATGTATTTCTAAATTTTTACCGGCAAACCAGAACACATCTCCTACATTTAGTCGAGATATAAAGTACTCTTCAATAGAACCCAGTCTTTTGCCACTGTAAAATTTTACTTGCATCATACCACCACTTACAATGGTTCCCATACTTAAGCGATGTCGTAATGCTACACCCTTGTCTATAACCTTATAAATATTATTTTCTATTATTACTTTATGAAATTCATCATAAGCTTCCAGTGTTTGCCCCCCGATGGTGATAAAATTTAAACACCATTGATACTCTTCGTTGTTTATGAATTGAAAGCAATGCGTATTTTGTATTTCTTCAAAAAGTGCTGCTGCTTCAAAACCTTCTGATACAGCTAGTGTAACCATATATTGTATCAATACATCAAAAGATTGAACGTATGGGATACGCTGCTCCAATGTATTGTTTACGATGGCTTGTTTAATAGCAGCTCCATCTATTATTTCCAACGTATTGGTTGGTACATAATATAATTTACTAACAGCTCCAGGTCTGTGCCCACTTCGTCCCGCTCGTTGCAGCAGTCGTGCAATACCCTTGGGTGAACCTATTTGTACAACGGTGTCCACAGGATTAAAGTCCACCCCCAAATCTAAACTGCTGGTAGCTACCACCACTTTAAGTAACCCATTGTGCAAATTGTCTTCCACCCATTTTCTACTTTTATCACTCAACGAACCATGGTGCAACGCCATTTGTCCACTCAATTCTGGGGCTGCCTCTAATAAGTTTTGATACCAAATTTCGCATTGCGATCTGGTATTGGTAAATATTAATGTAGATTCACTTTGTTGAATGATGGGTAAAAT
>JANMGS010000177.1:0-3391 GCA_031374745.1 Ferruginibacter sp.
AAAATAATATAATTTATAATGGAATCTTTGGTGTAAGAATATTGGATTCTACCCAATCCTATTTGCCTACTTGCATAAGCATAATGGTTGTAGTTGGTATTGTACAATAAAAACCTTCTTTTTTCTGGCAAGGGATAGCTAATTGTTGGAGGTTCTACAATGGTATCTCCCAGCTTTAAAATGGCAATTGGGAAAGCTGCAAGCAAATTGGAAGTATCTTTATTTACAAATAAGGGTTTCTTTTCTAGCCTGAGTATTTTGGGAGATAAATTATATTGGTATCCAGGTTCGAAAGTAAAATTGATATCGAAATAACCTGGGCTAAAAAAAGACATTCCCTCTCTAGCAAAAGGTCCTGCAATATGTTCTTTATTCCCACTTAGGTGAACTAATTTACTACCCTGCCATAGATATGCATTGTTGTTATTGTAATTATTTTGCATTTGCCACGTGCTGCTTTCTAATAAATTCATTTCATTAAATGTCCAGTATTTTTTTGTAGGAGTAATGGTACTGTGGGGAGGCAAATTATTAATATCAAAACTGATATCGTGCTTATAATTTGGCTGAATATAAAAACTATCTATTTCTATATACTTATCTTTTGTTCTAATGCCAATTTGTACAATACCTGGAAACACATCAAAAGCATATTTCATTTTATCGGTAACGCCATTGTAATAAACCAAATTTCTATTAAGGTACAATAAATAAATTTCTTGTGGCACTCCTTTTTCTACCAAATTTATAGAAACCTGTGGCAAAAAGCTACTGATGCGTGTGGGAGCATCATAAATACCTTTTGTAGGAAACAATAGCTTATAATAAGTCATCGTATCTAACGAGAACTTGCTCAACAAATGCATGTTTCTACCAAGCAGATACGTTTTGCTAATTACAGGCATCTTTGTTTCTGAAAAAGTTTTATTCTCCAGAAAACCCTTACTCTTATATTCTATTAACAATGGAGGATTACTAACTTTTATATCCTTTTTAAATTGGTTGTTGTAACTAACTGCTGTAAGATTCACATTGTTTGCCGGATTTCCTTTATAATCTGTAATATTAATTTTTAGAGAATCTTTTTGACCCGGAAAAACAATATCCTTAGCACTGACTTGAATATTCAAATTTTTAAAATAAAGACCAATATTTTCTTCATCTATTATTTCTTTACCAGCCCAATAATATTGCCAGCGAACTTTATACAGTTGCTTATTATCTTTTAATAGCTTTTGCCATTTCATTTCTGGTAAATTACTTTTGGCAGAAGCAATAATATTTGTACCAGAAAAAATAGAATAGTAAACTGGAATTTTATATGGATTGTTTAGTACAAAGCCTAATGTATCGCCATTGTTGATACCACTCAATTGAATCTGATAAGTACCTTTTATGTAAAAATCATTGTCTTGTACATCATCATCATTCATTAAAAAAGAATACTCTTCAATTGTAGGATCTATCTTTGCAATAAATGGAAAACCAATATTGATGGCTTTTTCATCACCTATTTCCAATTGGCCTGTGGCATTTTTTTCCATTCCATTTTCTATAAAAACGGCTTTTATAGAATCTAGTTCTTGGCTTACCAAAATTTCTTTTGAAAAATATTTATAGGCTATTTGTGTACTTTCCACATGCAATTCGTTGTTTGAATTAGTAAAACTAAGTGTAGCATTAATTTCTAAAAATGCATTCGGCAACATGTTTGCAGGTATTACAAATTTGGTATCCTCAGTAGTATTAAGCTTTACTTCTTTGTAATAAAGAGTGTCAGGTACAAAAATGGTATCCCTATAAAAAGATTTAATTGAATTGGTCGTAAGTAAAAGTGCGGCTTTGCCATCCAATAAATTTAAGCCATTTGCATCTTTTGCGTTTGCAAAAAAACGTATAGAATCATTTCTATAATAGATTTCCTTATCGGCTTTAAAACTATAAGAGCCAATTTCGTCTAAAACATATTCTTCAATTTTAAAATTATTAGAAATGATGTGCTTATCGGATTTCGTTTTTAACAATAAAGTATAGCGAGTATCCAATGGTAAAGTATCAGACAATACAATTTCATCTACAAAAGCACCTGAGGTTATTGGCTGTAAGGTTTTAATAAATTGTAGGATACTTTTACCCTTGTTGTAATAACTAATAAAAACATCCACTTTTTTATTGTACTGTTTCCATTTTTTATCTATTATGTAGGCTTTAAATTTTAATGTATCTAAGGGCTTGTATTTTGGCTGATTGAAAATAATATAACCACCAGCATGTATGTTATTACTGGCTTTCTTCTTTGCAAATAATTTTTTTATATTAAATGGAATCCAGTTTACAATTTTATATATTTTAGTCAGTTTGAAATTTTGCTTTTTTTGATTAGAAATATCAGGCGTATATCTGTCGCTTAAAGAAAGCAATTTGTACAATGTATCAGATGGAGCGTATATCTTCACTTTGGCATTATCCAACTTTCGTTCTTTAACCCAAAATGTATTGGACTCCTTGTTAAAAATGGCTTCTTTTTCATTTACGTAAACTTTGGCATTATCAATAAACAAACCAGCTTTGTTCCTTACATCTATTTGTAACCTATCCTTATTGTTGATAGTAAGCATTACCAAATTAGAATTATTCAACAATACTGCCTTTACTTTATTATCTACAACTGATAAAAGAATAAAATTCCCTATACCAAGTTTGGTTTCATCTACAGAATCTGCAGGGAAAATCATGGTGGGTGTAATATCTTGGAACCTAATAACGGGAATGGAATCCCATTGCATAAAATCCTCAGCATCGGCAGCAGATACTTTGTAGGCATGGGTTTGCCAGCTACTGGTTCGTATTTGTTGAAGGCTTTGTTGTGCGCTACAAAAAAATGGAACAAGCAATAATAGTAAGTGTAATACTTTTCTCATAAGCAGTAGGGTATAAAATAGTAGAGTTCAATTTTTGGGAAAAGGCTGCATTGCTGTAATTTAAAATTGTCGCAAGGGTTGTCAACCTTTATTGCTAATTTCAATATAAATGTAGTACGTAAAGGTTGACAACCCTGTTTGTAAACTGCGCCACTCTTTATACAGCATACATAACATACACGATAGAAAAAATTACCTATCTTTAGGAAATCAGGTTGAACAAATCATTTACACTACCCATATTTCTGTTATGAAATTTCGAATTTTTATTTTGCTCTTTATTTCAGTTTTATTTTATTCTTGTACCAAAAATCCAAAGAGTAATCTCCACCAGTTCTTTAACGAAACAAATTTACAAGAACAACTTTTTGAAATAAATATTACAAGAGATACAACCCTACTGACAGCAAGTGGCTGCATTTTAAAAATTGCTGCAGGAAGTTTACAAAGCGATAACAAAAATGTAAAAC
>JANMGS010000238.1:0-3405 GCA_031374745.1 Ferruginibacter sp.
AATAAACAACATGAAAAAGAAAATGCAAAAACTTGGAATCTCATTAAATGAATTAGCAATTATTAGCAACAATGCAAACCTTAATTTTGCAACATAATATAAAACAAAAATGAACTTCTTTTAGGTAGTTAGATGGAATAGAAGCGGATGCCGACTGATAAGTAGGCAGCAGCGAATAGCCCGTATCAAATGTTCGACAAAGCTTCTCTGCCCATGCTCCATCTACAAAACTGTCTGCTAAAACCTATAAGGTCTTAGCACATACTTTTATGAATAAAAGCCTACAAAAAGACCTTATAGGTTTATTCAAGCTAAAAGCCAAAAAGAGAAAATTCCAGCATAGGCGGTTGAGTGATTGGTGGCTTCAACATTGGGGGCGAAGTAAGTTTTTGGGGAAAAGCTTTTATTGCCTACCTTATCGAAACAAATTCTCTATAGTAATAAAAAGTCCCAAAGACTAGTTGCTAAATGCTACGATAAGCTCGAGTTCAATCACTGCTAACAAAATAAGTATCAGATGAAGGTTCAATATCTTTTTATCATGAAATTCGAATGAACCTGGCGCTGACTTTGACAATTCTTTTCTTTTTCGGTGGGTGGGAACACCAACAGATAAAATAAAATTATAAAAAAGCCCCGAAATAATCCGGGGCTTGCAAATAATAATAGTATTGTTTATTTGTTAATTACCATTTTTGATACTTGCGTATCATTACCCACTTTTAATTTGATATAATATACGCCATTCAACAACTTAGATAAATCCAGGGTCTGATAGTTTTGACCTTTTGCAATGTTTATTGTTTTAGAAACGACAACAGCATCCAATTGGTTGGTGATTGTAAGCATTGCAATGCCAGACAACTTGGAATTGAACTGTAAATTTGCTTGATAGCTGGCAGGGTTTGGTGTAACCATTATCTTATCCAAAGCAGCAGCTATTGGGGCAACTACGGGGGCTCTAAGTGCTGCTGCAATTGTAAAGTTTGCATTAGAAATATCAAAGAAAATATTTCCAACAGCTTCTACTTTTATCCTTGCAGTGGTTGTTGCTATATTTGGTATAACCAATACTTCAGAACCATCGTTTGGCGTGCTTGCAACCAATACTGAAGGGAAAGTTAATCCACCATCGGTAGATAAAGAAATTCTCACATTGGCACAACTAACAGGTGCCGCGGTTGTATTGTTTACACTCCAAGTAATTGTTTGTGATGAATTACCTACCCATGAAACTGCCGTATTTGGCGCAGTAACTGCAAATGGGCCAGAAGTATTCGATACAGTAACTATTGCATCTGCAAATGCTGTTTGAGCTACTGCAACTGGAGCTACAGAACTATACGGATGATTGTCTCTAACCGTCAATCTAAAATTCAGTGTTCTTGAAACAGAACTTAAAGCTTCAATATTGGCACCAGCATCGCCACCTGCTAATGGAGGCGTAACATTTAAGCCAGCCAATATAGTAGATAACCTAGGGAATGTTCTCGTACCAGATACTGCAGGGCTAAAGGATAACCAGTTTGGCCCTGTTGCTTTGGTAGGCGAAGCCACACTACTTGTTCCAGTTTGCGTACTCGATGCATTGTCATTCTGCTCCCAGCAATATGTTAAAGGATCTGCATTTGCATCGGTTGCAACACCTGTTAAAGCAAATGGCGTGCTAATAGGAATAGTATAGTTGCTTAATGCTGCTATTACTGGAGCAACATTGTTAGCCGTAATATTGGTAGTAACAGGACAAGTTTTACTTGCCAAGTTTGCTTGTATTTGAGCAATAGATGCTTGGTGATAAATATCTATCGAATGCGGAGCAACATCCTGTGCAGTGATGCCTGCATAACCCATAATAGTAATACCAGAACCTACTTCTTTGTTTACACCTGTACCTTCGTTGCTCATCGAAAAAGTATGGTTAGCACCTAATTGATGGCCAACTTCGTGTACCACATAATCAATATCAAAATTATCGCCTTGCGGTATGCCATCTGCTGGAGAGGTAATGCCAGCGCCTTTTGCAAGCGAACGCTTAGACGCAGGATTTACACATACGCAACCGATACAACCTGCGTTTCCACCGCCGCCTGATTTGCCAAACATATGGCCTATATCGTAATTGGCACTTCCAATAACAGCAGTTAATGTTTGTTGCAATTGCAAATTCCACTGGCTTAATGTAGTGGAATAAGGATCTGTTGATGGGTTGTAATAAATAACAGATGTAGTGTTGGCAATTAAATTAAGATGCAATGCCAAATCTTTTTCATACACTCCATTGCAACGTGTAAGCGTAGCATTAAATGCACTTAATACCAAACCTACTTGAGCAGCACTAGTGGCACCAAAATAATTGGAATATTCACCATTACATGATTGTGCCAAGCGCATCGTTTTTAAAGTGCCGGCAGAAGCTCCAACTGCGCTTGAAGTTGCAGCAGCTCCTGCCTTCCCTTTCATTTCTTCAAACATGGCTTTTTCGTCTGTACTACATGTCCAAGGTAAATTCCCTTTTGCCCTATGGGAGCTATAAACGGAATAAACATTATGATCAGCTGAATATGGTTCAATAAACTCATTGTCCTTATCTGTTCTAAAAACCATTGTTTGTATTCCTACTGGAGAAATACTCAATTTTAAAGTAGCAAATTTGTCGGTAATGCCTTTACCGGAATATGCCCTAATTTCTGGAAACTGTCTTTGTAAATCAGGCTCAAAATTAGACGCTTCTACCACTTCAAATGCCTCGATCGTACCTGCTGCATTGGGCAAATAAATTGTAGTTACACTTTTTGAAGACTTGCTATCTACAATGGAAAACAATTCTTTTCTCAAAGCATTCGTATTTAAATTAAATAATTTAAACTCCTTAGGATAAGCCAATCTTGCTACAGCTTTGTCTGTAGTGATGGAACCTTTACTTTCTTCATTTGCAGACCAAAATCTTTCTGCCTGTGCAAATGCAAAACATGACCCCAAAGCAAACATTGCTGTAAGTAGTAATCCTTTTTTCATTTTATTAAATTGGTTTGTAAAAATTGTTTGTAGAACCTAAGAATCGTATAAATAAATATAATACATTTTTTTTCCTTAAAAAAGACCGAAATGAAATTATTTATAAAATTTTATTTCTTTTCTTTAATAAATAGCAGCTTATAAATAAATGAATTTGAATTTTGAGTAGATATTTAATAATTACTTTGCAAATCAATTGACACACAAAAAATCATCGATTTAATAACTATTAAACAAACTTCAATAAGCAGTTATAGTTGCATAAAAGGCTGCAAAGCCATCAGACGGCCACTCATTTACAAGGTAAAAAATTTCTTTCGTGAAGCTATTAAAATAGCATCTTAAATCGTACATGTGCTTATTCATATTAATCACTACTTATTGTAAAAG
>JANMGS010000261.1:0-17789 GCA_031374745.1 Ferruginibacter sp.
CATTTTTTCAGTAAGTGCCTCGTTGATGGCTATGAATACAGAAGCATTGATATCGGCACCTTTTCTTATGGTAAGTGCATACCAGTCGGCATCAGAAAACTGATTACGCAGGCCACATTCAATCAGGCTGGTTTTTCCGGCTCCCGAAGGCCCGTATACCATCAGGTGTTTTACGCCGCTTAAGGCATTGTACAAGGCTTCGGTTTCTTTTTCCCTGCCAAAGAAAACGTCGGCATCGGCCTGCTGGTAGGAGTCGAGGAATTTGAAAGGCGATTGGCTCATGATTGTTTGTTTTTAAGTGGTTTAAAAACATCTTCCAGTTGTTCAAACAATTCATCCAGCCGCGGCTGGTTGTTGTTTTGCGCCATCACTTTTAAAGATTTGTTGGAAAAGATATCGCCTTTGCCGCCAAAGGCTAGTTCGTTTTTATATTGTGCATAATTGTATTGCCGCTTTATTTTTTCGTAACCCGTATAATAAAATATTTCGGGGGTTTGTGTGGGCTTGCCTGCATACACACTCTGGTCTATCACCAGCGGAGAAAGAGACAGATAAGCGTTTTGATCCTGTATTTTATCCATGCCCGAAGACACATCATTGCCCCTGAACAATAATATACTCTTGTTGAAAGTAAATGAGTTTTCAATGGATTTTGTATTGTAATCATCATCCGATGATCCGCCTTCGCTGTATAATCCATGCAGCTCTCCGTACAGGTGTACAAAATTCTTTGCCGTACCCAAACGGTAATTAAGATTTATTTCCTTGATGGAAACGAGCCTGTACCTGGCAAGGAAAGAAACCTTGCGTAGCCAATAAACCAGCGCCGTTAAATACGCATCAAGCAGGCCGGGCAGTTTATCATCTTCGGCAATAGTGTTGGCCATTAATTTCCGGCGTTGGTCATCTAAGTAAAGCGCAGTGCCGTATAAAGAAGATTCTGTGTCCGTAAGTTCTTCTACAAATTTGTTTATCTCGGTCATAAAAGCATTTTGCCCAAGCGCATCGGTGCAGGTAAGCAAAAGACTGGTATAATCAAACTCAAAAAATTTGTTTGCTTCCATTTGAATAAAATCCGAAACGATGCCCAGCTTTGGTTTGTTTTCCAGTTGGAGTATCTGCGCCATTTGTATGTAACAGAGAAAGCGTAGCGAAGCCTGGTAAGTTTCTACCATAAAGGATAGCCGCCGCAGATTTTTTTCCTGCCCCGCAGCAGTTCCCATTTTTTGCAAAAAGGTTTCTACAAGCCAGCCATAGTTTTGAAAAATATTCCAGGGCTGGTTGCCTACGGAAATTTTTTGTTTGTCCTGCAGTTCTTGCCGCAGGCTTTGTATCCAGCCATTGCCTTCGCCAACAAGGTTTTCGGCCAGTTCGGATGGCAATGATTTATCGTGCCCGGCCTGCCCAACCAAATAGCCAAAATTGGCATTGGTGATGGTACCAATATTGTAAATAGTATTGGCCGATTGAACAGATTTTACGGCCATCTGTTCCATCAGGGCCTGTAGTGCATCTAGTTTTTTTTCTATCTCCTGCGACTGGCCGTTTACGTTTACCGTGATGGAACTGTCGGTTACACCCTGTATAATAATGTTATTGTTGCCCTGTGCAATTGCGGTGTTTGTAATGTTGAAATAATTGTTTACGGCCTCCTTCGTTTCATTCTTCAATTCATCGCTTAGTACAATAAACCCTTTATCCTCCAGCCTGTCAAGTTGTTTACGAAACTGGTATTTCAGATCATCAATATTATTATAAACGGTATAAAAATGCCCGATATCGGCCAAGCGTTTTTTAAACTTGACTAAGTCCTGTACCAACGGGTCGGTAGCATCAGGTTCTGGAGCACCAGATTTAAAATACGTGTAAATGAGCGGGCTGCCGGTTTCTTTAAATTGCTGCAATGCTGCATCAAATTCCTGCTGTGTATATTTTCCTGCCTTTGTGTAAAACAGGCAAATGACGATGGAAGATTTTTTCAGCTCTTTATTATATTCATCCTGCAGGCTGGTTTGTGATACAGCATCCAAGAAATTTTCCCACTGTATTAGTTCTAGGTACACGCCTTTAGTATGCAGCCTGTCATTTTCTATACCCAGGAATTCACGGAACTCCTTTCTGTCCTGCTCCAGTTCGGAGGAAGAGGCGATAAAAATGCTGATTGTATACATATAATAAAACTTACATTGTAATATAATGTAATTTTTTAACATGCGTAGCAAAAAAACGCTGCCTATGTTTAAATTGAAATGGAGAAACGTGGGTGTGTGATGCAGCTACCCACCGCGGCAACAAAAAGTTGCCGGATAGAATTCAACTTGATATTTGTTTCAACCGCCATTTGTTTTTAGGTATAAAGTCAATAACATTTTTATCCCTTCATTCTGCTCATGAATTGCTCTAATTCCCCATTATCAAATAACACAGGCCCGTGTCCAAAACAAAGAACTTTTGGTTTTAAGGCGACTATTTTTTTGATAGATTCCATGTTCTTTTTCTTATCCGTTGTAAATAGATTTGGAGGTTGATGAAGTCCAACAATAGTGGTTATTAAATTCATATTTACCAGAACATCCCCAACTATCATGACCCTATCTGTTTCTCTGAAAAAAGAAATATGACCTTTAGAATGCCCGGGTGTATCAATAACAGTGAAACTTCCCACAGCGTCACCCTCTTTAAGCACTTGTGATACTTTATGGCCCTTACCTGCCCAATTTTTCTGTTGAAACTTTGCTATCAAACCATTGCTATTCGGGTATTCATACGTAACATTTCCTGATTCTGCATTTTCCTTTTCAAGTTCAGATGCCCAAAGAGGAATGTTTAACCTGTTGCATAAAAAGTCGCTGCTGCCTTGATGGTCGGCATGCGCATGCGTGAGCACATGCTTGGTTATTGCAGTGTTCTTAATTGCTTTTAAAATTTTGTTGCCTGAGCTTCTGATGCCTGCATCAATAAGAATGTCGTCAATTACATAACAATTGATAGCATTTCTTGGCATTAATGGAATCTGGAATACATTTTCAGCTATTTTTTTCATCTTTTGTTTGTTTATCATTCAAATGTGTTGAATGGATTTTTAATTTTGTTGCAGTTCATTGTTCTTTTCTAAAATGATGGGTCGTTATAAGATAGTTCGTTTTTGTCTGGTTGTTCTATTTACAAGATACTTTTCAGTCCAGATATAAACTTATCTAATTTTAAAATTGTTTCTTCATCATTTAAATTATCCAGGCTGTCAAATTTACCTTTAACTCCTTGAACCAGCAGCGTAGATTCATTTGTAAATCTTGCCATTGCCGTTTTCATTATTAGTTGTAGCTCTTCATGACCTTTAACTCCGCTAGCAGAAGCCGTTATAAGACCGCATGGTTTGTCAGAAAATACTGTTGTAGAAATACACCATTCAATTGCATTTTTTAATCCGCTTGGTAGGCTAAAAATATATTCTGGTGTGCAAATAATTACCCCGTCAGCTTTTTGGATTGAATTTCTAAATTCCAGAATAATTTGTGGTGTATTCTTATTAGAAAGTTCAGGATCGAAATGAGGCAACATTTTAAGATTATTAAAAACAGTAAACTTAAATTCATGTTCTGCCATGATTCCCATCTTTTCAACTAGTTTTAAATTTGCTGAATTTGCACTGGCACTTCCAATTATTACAAATATGCTTTTCATTTTAATCATTATTTATTTCTTCATAGTTGAAAGAAAAATGTACCCGCAAAAGTAAATTCTTTGCAGGCACATATACTTTTTTCCTTACCTGAATTAATTTGTCTTCTTCCTGAACGCCTTTTTTACATTGTAAACTAAACTCATGGTAACACAAGCTGGACAAATACCAAACCGAAAAAAGAAAAGAACTATTTTTTTATGAATAGGTAAGTTTGCTGGCGTAATGCGGCAACTTACTCCATCTCCTACGTACTCGTTAATTCCCCAAATATTTACAGACTCCTTCATTTTGTTTGATTTTAATTATCCAAAGAAATACCAGCTACAAATGGCCATTAAGGTTATAGATACTATGGTTAAAATAATTTTTGTTTGCTTTTTCATGATTTTTAATTTAAAAGTTTATTAATGGTTTTTGTAATTTCTTCGTTTGATTCTGCAATGCTGATTTGTTTTACTTGTTTGTGTGTTTTGGGGTTGATGAATGTAACTATGCCAGAAACATCCTGTGTTTGTGTTTTGTCTTTTACCAACCTGCAGGCTTTTAAAACTTTTCCCATTCCCTGGCGGGGGATTGTGTTTACGGCTACAAAAGCATTGGCCTTTTCCAATTCCTGTTTAGATGCCGCTTTCGTTGTTTCATTGGTGAGGTCATTTAAATAGATGTTTACACCCTTTGCTGCATAAGGCATTAGTACAGCGCCAAACCTTGTTGCATTTGCCTTGCAAACAGCACACCAATTAGCCCTGTTTACTACAGCGATCAATTTTGGATTGGCCGAATGTTCCGGCATTTGTGCAAAGCTGCTAAAGCTTGTTGTCGCTAATACGATGGCAATAATTAAATTTACTTTTTTCATTTTTTTAAATTTTTATTTGATTAATTGTTTAATACATATTAATACCAAAGCAGGTTATAAAATCACCCGCCAGAAAATAAAAAAGCAAACTATTTTTATGAGTTCACTTTTTGAGCAGGATTTATTTTGTTGCTGTTGCATTTTCGTAGCTGATTTCTATCAGTATTAGATAGTTAAAAAATTTCCCTAAATAGAGAGGCTTTTGTATCCCAAAATTTTCAAAAACTTCTCTGCATCCAAAGCCGCCATGCAACCGCTTCCTGCAGACGTGACGGCTTGCCTGTACACATGATCCTGCACATCGCCTGCAGCAAATACACCACTTTTACTTGTGCGTGAAGTTCCAGGTGTTGTTACGATATAATTGTTTTCATCCAGCAACAATTGCCCTTTAAATATGGCTGTGTTGGGGGTATGGCCAATTGCAACAAAAAAACCTTCGATGGACTTTTGCAATACTTCGCCGGTTATGGTATTTCTTATTAATACCCCACTAACTTTTTTATCACCAAGTATTTCTATTGTTTCGCTATTATACAGTAGCTCAATATTCGGTGTATTCATTACTTTTTTTTGCATAGCTACACTTGCTCTCATATTGCCTTTGCGAACAATCATATACACTTTGCGACAGATGTTTGCCAAATAAGTAGCCTCTTCTGCAGCAGTATCACCTGCACCTACAATTGCAACGTTCCGGCCTTTAAAAAAGAACCCATCACACACCGCACAGGCCGATACTCCATGTCCGTTCAGGCGCCGCTCACTTTCCAGCCCGAGCCATTTTGCGGAAGCTCCTGTTGAAATAATAACAGATTGTGCCAGCAAGATTTCTTTTTCGTCAACCCGAATTTCAAAAGGATATTTTGAAAAATCTACGCTGGTAACAACACCATCCCTGATATCTGTTTCAAAACGCAGCGCCTGTTCTTTAAATTCGTCCATCATTTGCTCACCTTGTACGCCCTTAGGGTAACCAGGATAATTGTCTACATCCGTTGTAGTTGTTAACTGGCCTCCTGGCTGTAAGCCTTGGTACAGCACCGGATTTAAACCAGCCCTTGCAGCATAGATTGCTGCTGTATAACCAGCCGGTCCAGAACCGATTATGATGCATTGTATTGGTTGTTTATTTATTAATGACATACTACTTTTCATTAAAGTTTTTAATCCCTTCTTTTAAAAATTCAATATACTTTTCTGTGTCTGGCTCGTACCCTTTAGGTGTATTTAATACATTTCCATCAAGGCTGGTTAACGCATAGTAAGGCTGAGAATTTGTTTGAAAATTGGTGGTCTGAAAGTCACTCCATTTATTCCCAATTGTTTTTATTTTTTGATTGGTCGTTTTTGAAGTGTATTGTTCTGATTCTGGTAATTCCGTTTTGTCGTCTACATACAATGAAATCAAAACGTAATCATTGTTCAGCAGATTTAGAACTGTAGGATTGCTCCAAACATTGTCTTCCATTTTGCGACAGTTCACACAACTCCATCCGGTAAAATCTAATATGATTGGCTTGTTTACTTTTTTGGCGTATGCTAATCCTTCTTCGTAATTATGAAAACACTTTAAGTTGTGCGGACAATGTATATCACTGGCAGTAGTACGTGATGATTCCTTAGGTATGGCTTGTTGATTAGACGCTTGCAGATTCCATCCTTCGGTGTAAAATGATGGTGGCGGAAACCCACTTATCAATTTTAATGGCGCTCCAAACATGCCGGGTACCAGGTAAACTACAAATGAAAATACAATAACACTAAATATTAATCCGGTAACTGAAGTATGCTTTTTTTCGTCATCATGTGGCAAACGCAGTTTTCCCAGTA
Organism: Ferruginibacter sp.; assembly: GCA_031374745.1. GTDB lineage: Bacteria > Bacteroidota > Bacteroidia > Chitinophagales > Chitinophagaceae > Ferruginibacter. The sequence continues at coordinate 6,378 of JANMGS010000261.1, forward strand.
AGTAAAATCCTAATAGAGAAAAAATAGCAATCCACAAGGCAATAAATATTTCCCGTTTAAAAAATCCCAGGTGATAGGCCAGATCTACAGCGGAAAGAAATTTTAAGGCTAATGCCAATTCAATAAAACCCAACACAACTTTTACCGAGTTGAGCCATCCGCCAGACTTTGGTAATGAATTTAACCAGCTGGGAAATGCTGCAAACAACGCAAATGGTAACGCTAAAGCCAGCGAAAAACCAAACATTCCCATTGCTGGGCCTGCAACATTACCATTCACTGCAGCTTGTACCAATAAGCTTCCAATGATTGGACCAGTACAGGAAAATGACACAAGTGAAAGCGTAAATGCCATAAAGAATATGCCAAGTATTCCGCCTTTTGACGAAGCACTATCCGAGGCATTTAACCATTTAGATGGCAGGCTAATTTCGAATGCGCCAAAAAAGGAAATAGCAAATACTACGAAAATGATAAAGAAAGCAAGGTTCATAATTCCATTGCTAGCAAGCGCATTGAGTGCATCAGGGCCAAGGGAGAGTGTAATCGTTAAACCTAAAATTACATATATGCCGATAATAGAAACAGCATAGATGATTGCATTTTTAATGCCTTTTGCTTTTGTTTTACTTTGTTTTGTAAAATAACTTACTGTTAATGGAAGCATGGGAAATACACAAGGCGTGAGCAATGCAAGTAAGCCTCCAATAAAACCTCCCACAAAAATATACCATAGGGAAATGCTGCCAGCCTCGTTATTAGTTGGATTTTTAAGCGGGGAAATATCTATTGCGAATTCTTCTGTCTCTGGTGGCAGACACATGCTATCGCTACATACCATATATGTAACAGAAGATAATAGTTCAAATTTTTTTGCAGATTTTAAGGCTATTTTTTGGCTGAATGTAGCACTGTCAGCAAAAAAGGAAAGTATCTGATTGTCATATGCAGGTTCAGGATGTTTAAGGGGTTCTCCCTCTGATGTTTTACCGGCTAATACAAAATTTTTATTTGCAGGAAAACTAAAACTGGTAGCAACCGGGCCATCTTTTATATCAATATGTTGACTGTAAATATGCCATCCTTTTTCTATTTTAGCAGTGAATGAAATGGTGGCAGAATCCTTTGTAATTCCAATAACAGTTGTACTCCACTTTACAGGTTGCTGCACCTGCGAAAACGCAAAATGGTTAATTAGTAAAGAAAGTATAAAGAGTATTTTTTTCATTTTATTTTAGTTGTAGCATATTTCTCTTCAAACTCTTCTTACCAGTAAAGTGTAAGCTGTAGTGCTTTTGGAGAATACCGAAGTCAAGTATTTAATTAGAATATCCATCTAATTTTATTTGAAGTGTAGCTTTTGATACAAACCCCTTTAACTGTTCTTTTATGATGCCATCTTTAAAAAATATTATGGTGGGTATGCTCATGATACCGTACTGTGTAGCTGTTTCGGGGCTTTTGTCCACATCAACTGTTGCAATAAATATCTTCTCACTAATTTCTTTGTCCAGTTCTTCTAACACCGGCACTAATTTTTTGCAGGGGCCACACCATTCTGCACCAAATTTTACCAATACTGTTTTTTGGGATGAAAGTGCTACTTCCTTAAAATCGCTATCTGTTAATTCCTGTATCATTTTATGTATTTTAATTGTTGATCAATATTTATTAAAAGGATTGGGAAGTAATAAGCAAATGTTGCTTATCACTTCCCATCGCCTTTTTTTACTTAACAGCTTTTTTTACTTCGCCCATTACATAAGCAATTTCTTCATTGGAGTTTGCCACTGTTACCTGTGTGATAGGCTTTTTAGTTTTAGCATCAAAGAAATAAACTACGCCTGTTGCTTTGTAATTCTTCATTGCAACGGTAAGGCCATTAGTACTTAGCCCTGCTGCAGATTTTTTCTTTGTTTCTGCACTGGTTACATCATTCACCACTAAAGAAATTTTACCTTCTTTGTTGTTTTCCATAAATGCACCCATTGCCCTTTGTCCGTTGGCTTTACATACAGAGCACCAATCGGCCTGGTTAACCACTGCAATAATTTTAGGAGCTTTTTGTGCAAATGCACCGATTGAGAATACAACTGCTAATAATGCTGTTGCAATAATTGATTTTACTTTTTTCATTTTGTTTTTTTTAAATTGTTTATAATACTATTAATACCGAAAGGCCTGTATAAATCACCCGCCGAAAAATAAAAAAGTGAACTATTTTTGTATTTCGCTTATTTAATAAGAGATGATTGGTATGTTTAACTCAGGTTATGCGATTGCCTGGTATTTGTTTGTCAAGCTACACTTGCACAAGGTTCACATGATGGCTGATTTTTTTACTTTAAGTAATTGTTAACTTTAAGCAATTTGTATTCTGGAGAAGCATCGAAAAATGAATTTAATAAATTCATGTGTCCTGCACCAAAAATAACCAGTATTCTATCTGTTGGTTTTGCTTTTATTTTTTGAATATTTCTAAAAATTCTCAAATTTCTATTGAACCACCAACCTGTGACAAAATCAGGTCCAAAAAATTCATTGTCTTTCGTTTCGTACTTAAAAATGCCAATTAAATAAGTGCCAAAATCTAATTTGATATTATTGCTTTCATTTAGTTGTATTAATTCTGCTCGAATCCCTTTTGTCTTAAAGATTCGTTCAGGAAAGTATTGTTTTATAGTATCCGCACACTTATAGAAATAATTCATGAATTTTTTATTTTCAATACTGTCTTTGCCTTCTAAAACTGGATTAAGCGTTTCATAGTTACTTCCCCATTCGTTAACGCAATACAAGGTTTTCAGTTTCATCAATTTGGCAACCCTGAAACCAATCTGTTCTATTTCATCACGTCCTAATTTATAGTTACCTTCTAAATATTTATTATAAAGCGAGTCATATTTTGCCTGCTTGATTGGGTCTCTTTCAACGGCGATAATTGTTGGTTTAAACTTTGCAATTCGATCAGCGATTTCTTGTATTTCTTTTTGATATTTTGGTTCTAATACATCAATTTGGTCGTTAGCCTTAGCCTTTATCAAATCCAAGTTTGGGAAATCAAAATGGAATGATCCCAATGTTAAAACCTCAATTTTTTTTGGAGGTTGTGCATTTACGGTCGTGATGAGTACCATTAGAATTACTGTCAAACTATATTTCATAGTTATATTCAAATTATTTTTCATGATGTTTTTTTTAATATACATTTAAGAATAGTTCATTGTTACGCTAGCAAAAAAATTTGAGCAAATACTTTTATTATCAAACAGTTTTAATTACTTCGAATCCTATTAAAGCGATTTATTTTTTAGTTCGCTTGAATACAAAATGTGATTGAAATGCTTAATTCAGGTTATCAGTTCCTTTTCGTGCCTGCTCCAAACATTTGTATTTTTGATTTTGAGCATTGTGCTTATTGGTGTAACCATAATCTTTTGTAATGGTATCAATATTTTTTTCATCATAAAATATTGCCTTCAATAACGTAATACATTTATTGGTCATTATTTTAAAAACCCTTACCAACCGGTTTGTATTGGCATGGCTGACATCTGTTTCTGCTTCCTCATAATCCGTTAGGTATTTTTCATAAACATCCAATTCAGTTTTTACCATTTTACTGCCATATCTCAACTTTTTCAACCAAAGATTACTGCTGATGGCAAAAATGTATGTTTTTAAGGAAGATGTTAAGTTAAAATCCTCTTTAGGCACTTTTTCCAATAATACTAAAATGGTTTCCTGAAAAATATCCTGGGCATCATCTTCACAACCGTTGTTCTTGGTAATAAAGTTTTTTACCGACGGATAATAAAACTTATACAGAATTTCATAAGCTTTATTGTCTTTCGATTTTAATCCTTTAAATGTTTCCAGATCGCTTTGATTTGTGATGCCCATAATTTTTTTTTAAAAGATTGTTATTGAGCGGTGCCCCATATACCATTAAGTTCAGTAAAAGCTGTCTTTGATTCATCGTATTTATTAAACCCTGTAAACCCTGCAGCCTTATTTTGTATATTCATTTTCTTAACGCAATAAAAATATTATCAAAATTGATAATGCAAAAATGACCTCTTTTTACAAGATGTGCATTGATGTAGGTTAAGAAATGATTTTGGAGATATTACTTCGCTTTGGTTCGCTCTTTTCTGACTCTGGATAAAGCTTCAGGAGTTATTCCTAAATAAGAGGCTATCATTTTTTGCGGCACTCTTTGAACAATATTTGGGTATATTTTTACAAAATGCTCATAACGTTCAATGGCAGAAGCACTCATCAACATAATGACTCTTTTTTGTAAAACAAAGACACGATTGACCACCGTATTAACGTCAACTTGTCTTTTTCTTTCTTCTTTCTCAATAACAGTAACTGTGGAATCTTCTAACGCATCAATAAACAACTCACATGGATCGGTTATTTCACAAAGGTCTCCAATAGTCCAACCTTCATGTGCAAAGGCAAAAATGTGTTCCTTCCCTTTTTGGTCAATAGTATAGCTTCGCAATAAACCGGCTTCAACAGCGTAAATTTTTGTATTTAGCTTTCCAGCATGTTGAAGTATTTGTCCCTTTTTTACTTTCATTGCCCCAACGTTCTCTTTTTTGATGATTCGTCAAATGCCATACAACGGTTGTAATTTTTATTAGTAAATGTATGGACTTCACTAAATAGAGTTTACCGTTTTTTAATTTATTTACATCATCAAAAATAGTAAAAATTGGATAGTAATCCAACTGCTTATTATACCATTTATACTCGGTAAAACAAATTGGAATACGTAAGTCATTTTGTGTTGAAGCAAACCCGGTTTTATCGTTTGCTATCTGTCTTTAGCCATTTCTCTAGTTTCATGTCAATCGAATATTTTCCACTTCCGTTTACAAGTGTCGCAAAAGATAAACCAATTATTAGCAAATGGTATTCGTATCCTTCTCCTTTTTGATTGCCAAACCAATTCATAAAAAATCCGTTGTCAAGGTGGGAAGTAAATATAATGCCGATAAATAAAATGGTTGTCAATGCACTCCAAATTCTACTTGAAAAGCCTGCAATAAAAGATAAGGCTCCTACAAATTCAATGATGATTACCAAAAAACCAATAATCCAAGGCAAGTGCATTGTTTCAGTAAAAAAGCCCATAGTCCCAGTAAAGCCATAGCCTCCAAACATTCCAAGCATTTTTTGTGCACCGTGTGGTAAAAGAATTAATCCTAGTGTAAGGCGTAAAATCAAACCTGTCCAATCGTTATTTGTGTTGAATATTTTATTTTTCATTTTCTTATTTATTTTGATTGTTTAAATTGTTTTGTGATTTGTGCAATGCGTTGTCCAAAAAGTTCGGCTGTCTCTAAACCTTTTGGTTGGTTCACTTCCTTTGTGGAATTGTCGGAAACTGTCATAAGTCCTAAATAGCTTCCAAGTCCGTTTGGCTCGTCCAATTGTTTGTCATTTTCAAACTTTGGCAAAATGCCTGTGGAAATCCAAAGCATACTATGCTGAGAAGCAAAAAGTGAAAGTTGTTGCAGCGTGTTTAACTTGTCGCCATTTAAGGTTGATGAGTTTGTAAAACCTGCTGCAAATTTGTCTTTCCATTTTTGGCTATACCAAAATTTACCTGTTGCTTCCATAAACTTTTTGAAGTCGGCAGAGATTGTCCCCATATAAGTTGGGCTGCCAAAAATCAATGTGTCTGCCTGATGCAACAATTCAAAATTGTCTTGTGCTTCAATCGTTGATAAAAGGGTTACTAGCTCCAATTCTCTTGAAGCACCTTTTTGGATATGTTCGGCAACAATTTTTGTATGCCCATATCCGCTGTGATAAATAATTACAATTTTCATTTTCTGTTATTTTGTTAAATGATAATGCAAAAGAACAGAGAACGAAAACGATAAAAATTAAAGTAGTTTAATAAATCACTTTTGAGATAACTTTTTACGAATCATACTTAAAAAAACGGGAGTGATGCCGAGATATGCAGAAACTTGTTTTTGGGAAAGCCGTTGTTCTAAATTTGGATGTTTGGTAATGAAGTCCAAATAACGTTGCTCGGCTGTAAAGGCAAGGCTTTGATTGATGCGTTGTTGCTGTGCAATAAAAGCATTTTGAAGTATCAGCCTAAAAAAGCGTTCAAACTTTGGTACGCTCACAAATAATTTGTCAAGGTTTTGTTTTGAAATTTGTAAAATTTCTGTGTCTTCTAATGCGTCAATAAAATATGTTGAGGGTGTGCTTGTAAGAAAACTGTAAAGGTCTCCAACCCACCAATCTTCAATGCCAAACATTACAATATGTTCAAAGCCATTATCGTCAATGCTGTAAGTCCGCAAACAACCTTTCACAATAAAATTTTCAGTTTTGCAGATGTCGCCTTGCCGTAATAGAAATTCTTTTCGTTTAAGTTTCTTTGTTTGAAGCAGTGAAATAAAAAAATCTTCCTCGGTTTTGTCGAGCTTAATATGTCGGCTAATATTTTGAAGAATCAAGTCTATACTCATTTTTGTGAGTTTGTCATTTAGTGTTACTGCTAACTTATAAAAATTAGAAAGTCAATTATCCAATACGTTTTATTATTTTTAATAGTAAATATATACATAATTCTACAAGCAAATCACCGCTCATAAGTGCCAAAAACGATTCTGCCTTATCTGGGTTTTACCCAATGGATTATTTTAAATAATCCAAACTCTATATGAAACCCTATCGACCTAAAGGCAGATTCGATGTTGCATGCACCTGCAATATAGATTTCATCCCTTGAAAGAATAAATTGACAGGATTTTAGTAAAATAGAATTTACATAGCGGTTTCAGGTAAGAAATTTAATAAATGCATCATAAATTTTGAAAAACCCCCGGAGAGGCAAATATTTATCATTTAAAATTTATTTCTCCCATTTTCCATTTATTATCTTATGTTAACGCCCAACCATTTCCCTCATGCTAGTTTTGTTGAAAATTATACAAAATGAAGACAACATTAAAACTAGAAGAAGCCGCCATGACAGCAATTGGTATTTATTTGCTTAGCTACTTTAACCTCGGACTGTCAATCTGGGTTTGGACATTGCTTTTCTTTACACCGGATATTTCGATGCTGGGATATCTAATGAATACTAAAATTGGAGCGGTTATCTACAACTTGTTTCACCACAAAGGAGTTGCAATATTGCTGGCAATTTCGGGATACTATTTTCACCATGATGTACTTACTGCCATTGGCATACTCCTATTTGCACATGCGTCTTTCGACAGAATATGGGGATACGGTTTAAAATATTCGGACAGTTTTTCCAATACATACTTGGGCAGCATCGGTAAAAACAAATAAGCTATTTCTTTTTTGCCAGCCTGTTGCGGATGCGGCTCATGCTCACGGGTGTAATACCTAAATAGTTGGCTACATAATGTTGCGGAACCCTTTCCATGATCTTCTTTTTATTACTTTTTAACAGATCAAGATACCGCTCTTCGGGGCTTTGCATCAGCAGACCAACCATTCTTTCCTCCAGCCCCATGGTGAAGTATTCGGCAATAAGCCTTCCAAACTTTTGCCAGGCCATGCTTTTATCATATAGTTCTTGCAGAATTTGATATGGGAAAGAAATGTATGTTGCATCGCTCAATGCTTCAATTGTAATGAGGGAAGGCTTGCCGGAAATACAACTGATATATGAACTGATAAAATGGTTTTCAAAAAAGAAATAGGTTGTTTTCTCTTCGCCATCTTTGGTATAATACTGGCGAAACATTCCTTCTAAAACAAAACCCACATCCCCAGCCCTCTTGCCTTCCGCTATTAATAATTCGCTTTTGCGAATGGTTTTTATTTGAAGCTGAGGGAGCAATAAATTCCAATCATCCTCCGTAATTTCTGAAAATGCTTCAATATGGTTTCTTAAAATAGAATACAATGCTGGTTTTATTTTATTCGAACTTAAAATTAGTCATTATCAATTAACATAAAAACAAAACGTCGTTACAACTTTTAAAGAGATTAAACTTTCCTCTTGCGTTTGATTTTTGCAGCACAAGCTTTTATGATTTGGATAGGCTGCTATAACTCCGCTTAGGTAACTGCCATGCACAAAATCAGGACTCAATCATTTTTTTGAATATGTAATAACGAAGTAATAAAAATTATTTGTTTAATATTTCCATATTGCTCCTACACCAGCATCCCATAATTTTTTATTGAGTGCTGGAATAGCCGCTTCAAGAATTTCCAACCCCCTGCTTTTAAGTATTACCCATTCTCCATTCAGTTCTTTCATCCTGTCCAGCGAAGGCTGGGGTACACTCGGGATATCGCTTTCGGTTTGATTGATCAGAAATAAATAATTGGCCGTAAACTTAGCCGGAAAATTATCTGCATCGTCATATACTTTTGTTTTTCGCTGTATCATATCTTCATCCCATACCTTCATTTTTTTGGCCAATGCCGAGGCTTCTGTTTTTAATGCTGCATATTTGTTATCGGTCATGCTGGCCAGTAATGATTCCAATTGCAACCTTTTTTCATTTATATTGTTGATCATTTTGTGCATATTGGTCAGTTCTTTTTCCATGCTACTCATTATGCTGTTGTATTCCTTGTAGCCATCGGCAGTTGTTGGGTAAGTTGGATTGGCCAGTATTTCGGCATCCGTATAAACTCTTTTATCTTCTCTCTTTAGTGTAAAGCTGTATTTACCCGGAATGGCTTTATGCCCTCGATAGCTGCTTTCAATATACACATCGGGCACACCTGGCATTGTTGCATGCCGCATGTTCCACACAAAACGGTTCAGCCCTTTTGTGCATGATAAAACAGATTGTGCTGGCGGACCACCATCGTATTTTTTGTAGGTGCTGTCTTTTTTTGAACGGAATATATTGACGATATTTCCTGCAGCATCTTTTATTTCCAGTGTTAATTCAATAGAATCTTTTGCATCAGGAATCTGGTAATAAATAACAACGCCCGTAGATGGGTTCACACCACGTGAACTATGTAAACCAGTAAATTCTGCTTTGCTTTCGTCTAGTTCGCTACCGCCATTTATCAAAAAGGATGGGGAAGGATTGAATATTTTAAATGTAGTATCTTTTTTATATTGAGTAATCAAGCCAAGGTCATCCAATATCCAGAACGATCTACCCGAAGTGGAAGCAATTAAATTTCCTTGGTGAATGCGCAAATCCGTTATGGGAGCTACGGGTAAGTTTAACTGAAAGGGCTCCCAGTTTTTCCCGCCGTTCCATGAAATATACATACCTGTTTCTGTTCCTGCAAACAACAGATCTTTTCTTGTTGCATCTTCCCTCACTACCCTTGTAAACGCACCATCCGGAATGCCATTATTTATTTTCACCCAAGTTGCACCATAATCGGTCGTTTTAAATAATCCGGGTGTATGGTCATTAAATTTATACCGAGTGGTGGCAATGTATGCAGTGGCTTTATCAAATGGAGAAATTTCTATTGCATTGATAAGACATTCTTGCAGGCCTGCAGGTGTTATGTTTTGCCAATGTGCTCCATTGTCTTTCGTTAAAGAAACAACGCCATCATCGCTGCCTGTATACATCACTCCTTTTTCAAATGGCGACTCAATAACATAAGAAAGTGTTCCATAATTTTCTGCGCCTACTGCCTCATTGGTATAGGGCACACCAGGCTTGCCCTGTTTCTCTTTTTCATTTTTTGTAAGGTCAGGGGAAACTTCTTTCCATGTTTTACCCATATCAGTTGTTCGCAATAAAAATTGCGCCCCATGATAAAAAACATTGGGTTCATGTTTGCTCCATATTATTGGGGCATTCCAGTTAAACCGGTATTTCATATCCTTTGCATCACGGGTCATATATTGAATGGGAGCAGCCATAATATTTGTACCTGCTTTTGCTTTTGTGTTTAATACCTCAATGGTTCCTTGGTAGCTTCCTCCTAAAACAAATTGTGGATCATCGGGATTAAATGCAAGAAAAGCACTTTCGCCACCGGCCGAGTAAGTCCAGCTGCTTGTACCAATACCGCCACTGTTTGGCTCCCTACTGGCTATCTTTATCGAGCTATTGTCTTGCTGCCCTCCATAAATATTATATGGAAAAAGATTATCGGTATTGATGCGATAAAATTGTGCAGTAGGTTGGTTGTTCTGGCTGCTCCAAGTTTTACCCTTGTTAAATGTAATGGCAGAACCGCCGTCGTCCGAAATGATCATATTGTTTGAGTTCGTAGGATTGATCCAAAGGTTGTGATAATCGCCATGCGTGGCAGAAATATCTTCCCATGTTTTACCGCCATCTATGGAACGGAATGCTGCTACACTCATTACATACAACGTGTTTTCATTCATCGGATCGGGAAACATTTCCGTGTAATACCAAGCCCGTTGTATTAAATGATTATCGTCGGAAACTTGGCTCCAGCTTTTACCAGCATCAGTAGACATATACAAACCACCTTCTTCTTTTTCAGAATCGCTTTCAATCAATGCATATACTTTTTCTGAATTAGACCGGCAAACAGCAATGGACATTTTCCCCATTTCTTTTGGCAACCCTTCAGTCATTTTTTCCCAATGCTCGCCACTATCGGTTGATTTATACAACCCACTACCTGCACCACCACTGGTAACTTTCCAAGGCTGGCGACCATGTTCCCACATGGCTGCATACAATATCATCGGGTTGTTCATATCCATAGATATTTCGGAGCAGCCAGTTTTTTCATTTGTGTACAAAACATTTTTCCAGGTTGCCCCGCCATCAATCGATTTATAAATTCCCCGTTCTTTCGATTTGCTGTACAAAGCACCCTGCGCCGCCACATAAACAATGTTTGCATCTTTTGGATGAACAACAATTCTGGCAATATGCTGTGTAAGATCTAATCCAACCTTTTTCCATGTTTTTCCTGCATCGTTTGATTTATACACGCCATCTCCATGATGGGTCATTACACCACGCATCGCATGCTCGCCCATGCCTACATACACTACATTGGCATCACTTTCTGCCACGGCTACTGCACCCACAGAACCTGTTTTAAAAAATCCGTCAGATACATTGTTCCAGGTGATGCCCATGTCATCCGTTTTCCAAAGGCCGCCACCAGTGGTTCCCTGGTAATATACAGCAGGATTGCCCACTACGCCTGTAGCGCAATTGGAACGACCACCCCTGAAAGGCCCGATGCATCTCCATTTTACGGGTTTTAGAAAATTATTAAGATTGTATGCAGCAGTGTCTTTTTCTTTTTGAGCTACAGCATTGAAAACAACTGAAAATAAAATGACAAACAACAACATTTTTTTTTGCATCTGTGTATGGTATTAGATTGGAAATATAATATTATTTGAGCAGTAATTATTTGCCTTTTTTAATTTCTTTCTGAGAATGAAGTAACCTTCCGTCCCGG
>JANMGS010000272.1:0-4313 GCA_031374745.1 Ferruginibacter sp.
GTGCTGGTAAATCTACTTTTATAAAAATTATAAGTGGCGAAATAGAGCCTAACAAAGGAACCGTTTCCATTTCTCCTGGTGAGCGTATGGCAGTATTAGCTCAAAATCAATTTGCTTTTGATGAAGTTACTGTGCTAAATACAGTACTTATGGGCCATGCAAAAATGTGGAAAGTACAACATGACAGAGATGCTATTTACGCAAAAGAAGATTTTAGCGAAGCCGATGGATTAAAAGCAGGTGAGTTGGAAGAGCAGTTTGGCGAGATGGGTGGTTATACTGCAGAAAGTGATGCGGCTACTTTATTGAGCGAATTGGGCGTAAAAGATGAGTTGCATCAACAATTAATGAAAGACATTAGTGCAAATTTAAAAGTACGTGTGTTACTTGCACAGTCTTTATTTGGTAATCCAGATATATTACTTTTAGATGAGCCTACCAATAACTTGGATGTTGAAACAATCGCTTGGTTAGAAAATTTTTTGGCAGATTATCAAAACATTGTGTTAGTAGTAAGTCATGATCGTCACTTTTTAGATGCCGTGTGCACACATGTGGCCGATGTAGATAAAAGTAAAATAAAAATATATACAGGAAATTATACTTTCTGGTACGAAAGTTCTCAATTGGCATCTAGGCAAGCATCTGATAAAAATAAAAAGGCAGAGGAAAAGAAAAAAGATTTATTGGAATTTATTGCACGTTTTTCTGCAAATGCAAGTAAGAGCAAGCAAGCCACTAGTAGAAAAAAGGCGTTGGATAAATTGGTATTTGAAGATATTACACCAAGCAGCAGAAAATATCCGGGTATTATTTTTAAGCCGGAAAGGGAAGCGGGTAACGATATATTAAAAGTAGAAAACTTATCAAAGAAAGTAGATGGTAAATATTTGTTTAGCAAACTCAATTTCGATATTCATAAAACAGATAAGGTAGCTTTTCTTAGCCGTGACCCAATGGCATTGACTACTTTTTTTGAAGTATTAAACGGTAGATTGCCGGTGGATAGTGGCGTTATAACTTGGGGTACAACGATTACCAAAGCATACTTGCCCAATGATAACAAAGAATTTTTTGAAGGCAGTGAGTTGAATCTGATGGATTGGTTACGCCAATTTGTACCACCCCATACAAAAGATGTAGACGAAGATTTTTTAAGAGGTTTCTTAGGCAAAATGTTGTTTACAGGAGATGAAATTTTAAAGAAAACAAATGTATTGAGTGGGGGAGAAAAAGTACGTTGTATGTTAAGCAAAATGATGCTGCAAAACCCCAATGTATTAATGCTGGATGAACCTACCAACCATTTAGATTTAGAGAGTATAATAGCATTTAACGATAGCATGGTTAATTTTCCTGGTGTAGTAATGCTATCCACACACGATCATCAGTTTATGCATACCGTTGCCAATAGGATTATAGAAATTACACCTAAAGGCATGATAGATAAATTAATGACTTACGATGAATATTTGGTAGATGAAAAGGTAAAAGAAGTGAGAGAGGAATTGTATAGTTAGTATTTAGTAGAGGTTAGTAGGAGGAATATTGTAGATTTGAAGGTACTTATATTAAAATTTTTATTGAAAATACTTACAGATATAATTGATGTTTTCTATCCTCCTTTTAAAAGGATAATGCCATTGCAAACTTTTAGATATGCAGCTTGTGGTGGCGGAAATACTTTGTTGGGGCTGGTTATTTTTTTTGTATCCTACCATTATATTTTTACCAATGATGTTGTTACCATAGGTTTTTTGGTCTTTAAATCGCATAAAGCAGCTTTGTTTTTATCTTCCATTTGTACTTTTTTTGTAGGGTTTTTGCTCAATAAATTTGTTGTTTTTACCGAATCTAGCATGAAGGGGAGAATTCAAATATTCAGGTATTTTATATCCTTCTTTGGAAACCTTTGTATTGCAGCGTTTTTGCAGACTTTGATGGTAGAGATGCTTCGATTAGATGCATATTGGTCCCAAATACTGATTACAATTTTTATTGTAGCCCTTAGTTATTTTACACAAAAGCATTTTACATTTAAAAAATAGGGTTACTGTCTTATAAATGATTACTACATTATGATGGTAGCAGTGTATTAGGCATAGTAAGAATCTGCCATTTTTGCACACAATTCCGCTTGGCACAATGATTGTCAATCTTATCTAAACAAATAAAATTAATATCATGGCAAAAATAATAGGCATTGACTTGGGAACTACCAATAGTTGTGTTTCTGTAATGGAAGGCAACGAGCCAGTAGTAATAGCAAATGATGAAGGACGTCGTACGACTCCTTCTGTAGTTGCTTTTTTAAAGAATGGAGAACGTAAAGTAGGTGATCCTGCAAAGCGTCAAGCAATTACGAATCCGCATAATACTATAAGCAGTGTAAAACGCTTTATGGGGCGCAGATTTGATGAAGTAACGGAAGAAAGTACACATTGGAGCTATAAAGTAGTAAAAGGTGACAATAATACCGTGCGTATAGACATAGATGGCAGAATGTATACACCACAAGAAATAAGCGCAATGGTACTGCAAAAAATGAAAAAAACCGCTGAAGATTACCTTGGTCATGAGGTTACAGAAGCTGTTATTACAGTTCCAGCTTACTTTAATGATGCACAGAGACAAGCTACCAAAGAGGCAGGAGAAGTTGCAGGCTTAAATGTTCGTCGTATAGTAAACGAACCTACCGCTGCTGCTTTAGCATACGGTTTAGATAAAAAAGGACAGGATCAAAAAATTGCCGTATTTGACTTGGGTGGCGGTACTTTTGATATTTCTGTACTTGAGCTTGGTGACGGCGTTTTTGAAGTTAAATCTACCAACGGTGATACTCACTTAGGTGGAGATGACTTTGATAAAGTGATCATGGACTGGTTGGCAGATGAATTTAAAGCAGATGAAGCAATAGATTTACGCAAAGATCCAATGGCATTGCAACGTTTAAAAGAAGCATCAGAAAAAGCCAAAGTGGAACTATCGTCTGGTACGGAAACAGAAATAAACCTGCCTTATGTAACAGCAGTAGATGGTGTCCCTAAGCATTTAGTAAAGAAATTGACCCGTGCAAAGTTTGAATCATTGGCAGATAAATTATTTGACCGTTGTTTGAAACCATGCGAAGCTGCCTTAAAAGATGCAGGAATGACGGTATCACAAATAGACGAGGTTATTTTGGTAGGAGGAAGTTCTCGTATTCCTAAAGTTCAAGAAATAGTAGAAAAATACTTTGGTAAAAAAGCCAATCGCAGTGTAAATCCAGATGAGGTGGTAGCTATCGGAGCAGCTATACAAGGAGCTGTTTTAAGTGGAGATATAAAAGATGTTTTGTTATTAGACGTTACGCCACTTAGTCTTGGTATAGAAACAATGGGTGGTGTAATGACAAGATTGATTGATAGCAACACTACCATTCCAACAAAAAAGTCTGAGACCTTTAGTACGGCATCTGATAATCAACCGGGGGTACAAATACATGTGTTGCAAGGTGAGCGCCCTATGAGTGCGCAAAACAAGAGTTTGGGTACATTTAACCTAGATGGTATTCCGCCAGCTCCTAGGGGTGTGCCGCAAGTAGAAGTTACTTTTGATATTGATGCAAACGGTATTTTACACGTAAGCGCTAAAGATAAAGGTACAGGTAAAGAACAAAAAATTCGTATAGAAGCGGGTAGTGGCTTGAGCAAAGAAGAAATAGAGAAAATGAAAAACGAAGCCAAAGCCAATGAAGCTTCCGATAAAATAGAAAGAGAAAAAGTTGATAAAATCAACCAAGCAGATAGCTTAATTTTTCAAACAGAAAAGCAATTGAAAGAATACGGCGAAAAAATTCCTGCTGAGAAAAAAGCGCCTATTGAAGCTGCTTTAGAGAAATTGAAAGCCGCTCACAAAGCGCAAGATGTAGCACAAATAGACACGGCTAGTGCAGAAATGAATGCTGCATGGGCTACTGCAAGCGAAGATATGTACAAGGATACCCAAGCGGGAGCAGAACAGCCTGGTACAGAACAAGCTCAAAATGGACAGCCACAGGGTGCAGAGGCTGCCGAGAATGTGACAGATGCAGAGTTTGAAGAAGTAAAATAAAAGTTTATGGTAATACTAAAAGAGCCTTGCTTGTAGCGAGGCTCTTTTTATGAAATATATTAGCACTTTATAAATTAAAAAGGATAGTTTATCCCAAAAGAAAAATTGAAATTTTCGTACCGCCATTGTCTAAAATTCCTTGAAAGAATGCTGTATCGGCGGGGTTTTCACCAAGTTAATCAATAAATTATAAAGAAATTTTGCAGTGAAACCCCGACGCA
>JANMGS010000028.1:0-1755 GCA_031374745.1 Ferruginibacter sp.
TCAAAAAGTATCTTACACAGATGGTAATACTCAAAAAGATTTTATTCCAGCTAACTTAGGTTTAGGTAGTGCTTATACTAAAGTATTTGATGCTGATAGCAAATTAACTTTTGCTTTGGATATAAATAAATTAATGGTACCTACTCCAGATACAGGTGCTGCGGCTTTAGCGACTTACCGTGAAACAAGTGTAGTTAGCAGTTGGGGTAAAGGTCTTTTTACTGCACCAGGAGGTGGATCTGAAAAAATAAAAGAATTCACTGCCTCTATTGGTGCTGAGTACTGGTACAAAGATCAATTCTCTTTCCGTGCAGGTTATTTTTACGAATCTCCTGAGAAAGGCAATCGTCGTTATGCAACAGTTGGAGCTGGGTTGAAGTATAGTTCAATTGGATTGAATCTTGCTTACATATTCCCTTCAGGATCTGGAATAAGCCGTAATCCACTATCGAATACTATCCGTTTCAGTTTACTATTTGATATCGATAAATAATAAGTTCAAATAATTTTAAAAAAAAGCGTTCTGTTTTACAGAACGCTTTTTTTTTACAGTTGCTTTTGTGCATCTTTGCCACAAATAAATTTATATGTCTTATAGGATTGGTTCAGGAATAGATTTTCATCAGTTGGTAGAAGGTAGAGACCTTTGGATAGGAGGCGTTAAAATTCCTCATAATAAAGGCGCATTGGGGCATAGCGATGCAGATGTATTATTGCATGCTATATGTGATGCTTTGCTGGGTGCGCTTTGTCTGGGAGATATTGGCAAGCATTTTCCCGATACTGATACTTCTTTAAAAAATATTGACAGTAAAATTTTATTGGAAAAAACTTTTTCATTAATAAAGCAAAGAGGTTTCAAAATAGTGAATATTGACAGTACGATTTGTTTGGAAAAGCCCAAAGTAATGCCTTATGCAAGCGCTATGCAAGAAGCCATTGCGGCCATTTTAGAAATTGATAAAAATGATATTTCTATTAAAGCTACTACAACAGAAAAAATGGGATTTGCAGGCAGAGAAGAAGGATTATTTGCAAATGCTACTGTATTATTGCAAAAAATTTAATTTAAAACAATGAATGTAGAAATAAAAATTGTGAACAGCTCAAATAATGATTTACCACATTATGCCACTACTGGCGCAGCAGGTATGGACATTAGAGCAAATATATTGCAGACAATTGTACTTGCACCGCTAGAACGCATGCTTATACCAACCGGGATATTTATGGAAATTCCTATGGGTTATGAAGTACAAGTAAGACCAAGAAGCGGGCTAGCCCTTAAAAATGGTATTACTTGTTTAAATACACCGGGCACAATTGATTGTGATTACCGAGGAGAAATTAAGGTTTTATTAATAAACTTAAGCAACGAACCTCAGTCCATTAACAACAATGACAGAATTGCACAACTTATTGTGGCAAAAGTAGAAAAAGCAACACTAACTAAAGTTGATCAATTAAACGAAACAGAAAGGGCCGCAGGCGGATTCGGTCACACGGGCGTATAAACTATACATATATGAAAAAACTTTTTTATTGGTCCATCTTTATTTTTACAACTGTACTTTCGCTTACGCAATGCAAATCTGGAAGAGCTATTACCAAGGCAATAGCACCAAGGGATACCACCAAAGCAGTAGTAATAAATTCTACTGTAGATTCTGTTTTGCTTATTAATACTACGAAAGAAAATTTAATAAAAAGCAAACTGGATTTTAAAACATTTTCTGCAAAAATAAAATTGGACAT
>JANMGS010000395.1:0-1927 GCA_031374745.1 Ferruginibacter sp.
AATACGACATTTAAAAAATTAATTTGAGCCGATGATCAAAAAAATAAGCTTCCTCCTGCTCATTATATTATACGCCGCTGCCGGTATAAATCATTTTATACACGGAAGTTTTTATTATCCCATTATACCTCCCTATTTTCCAAACCCCGTTTTGATAAATATTATTGCTGGTATGGTAGAAATATTGGCTGCAGCTTTGCTAATTTTTCCTCGTACAAGAAAATATGGTGCATATCTTATTATTGCAATGTTGATCGGTTTTATACCTGCACATATATACATGATACAAAAAGCTGGATATATGAGTGAGCAAATTCGTATTCCATTATGGGCAGCCTGGCTTCGCCTCTTTCCTTTACAATTTATTCTAATGTGGTGGGCTTGGAGCCAAAGGAAGTAATGCAACTTGTGTTTTCCAGCCTGTAGTTAAATATAATCTGAAAGAAATAAAAAGCGCCTCTCTCGAAACGCTTACTTTACTTACTTTTTATACTCTATTTACATTTTTATACTTTGCTTACCTTACTCGCTCTCTGCCACCACTTCCTTTACTTCAGGAATCATACGTTTCATCATTCCTTCTATTCCTGCTTTTAGGGTTATCATGCTACTTGGGCAACCACTACAACTCCCTTGCATCATAAGCGTTACTTTTCCATCGTCGTAGTTTTTAAATTGTATAGCGCCTCCATCCATTTCTACCGCTGGTTTTACATAATTTTCTAACAATTCTTTGATGCGTTTTACAACATCTCCATCATCTGCACTTACTTCGTTGCTGCTTTCTACTTTCATCACCGCTATTTCTTCTTCGTTCACAACGGGTTTGCCCTCTTCCAGATATTCCTTCAAAAATTGTTTTACCGCCGGTATTACATCTTGCCAATCTGCAGTATCCTGTGTTTTTGTAAGTGTTACAAAATTGCTTGCTATAAATACAGATTTTATAAATGGAAATGTAAACAACTCCTGTGCAAGCAAAGATGGTTTTGCACTTGCCTCATCGGGAAAATCTATACTCTTTCCTGGATACAATAATTTGTTGGCTACAAATTTCATTGTTTCTGGGTTCGGTGTCATTTCTGTATATATGCTAATTACCGGGCTACCTGTTTTTATCATTGTTCTTATTTTTCTTATTGTATACAACAATTGTATTGTACAAAAATACTTATTTATATTGTCTATTATTTTCGAAAACCGATAAATAAGCCTTTCTATAATCAAAAAAGGCGACTGAGTGAATCAATCGCCTTTTTTATCAGTTTTTTTATACTAAAAAAACTTACTTCTAGAATCTTTAATAGTTGCTTGTTTTCTCAATGCTTCAAACCAATTGCCAGATTGCTGGCGTATTCCTGCCAAGCGTGAAGAAATTTGAGCCGCCTTTTGGTCGGCTGTTGTTTCAATTTTTGGCTGTATACTGTTTACTTTTATCATATATACCGCACTAGTTCCCGCAAATGCTGGAGACGCTTTTGTTTGGTATTCTTTGTTAAATGCTGCACCTATTAATTTAGGTTCTGGTCCTATTCCGTTTACTATTTTGCTGCTCAAAGTTATTGTTGAGTCTGCACCTGCCATTTGTACTTGCTTATTATAAGCAGCTGCTGCTGTTTCCATTGTTGCCCCCATTTTAGCAATAATTATATCTGCCTTCTTTTGGTTTCTTATAATTGCTTCTGCTCCAGATCTTGCTGTGGCTGCATCTTGTGTTCCTTCAGTATAAATTTTATTTAGGGTGGCTACTACAAAATCATTGCCAATTGCGATAGGATCACTCACCGCTCCTTTCTTTGCTTCAAATACCCACCTTACCAATGTTCGTGCATCTTGCATATTTCCTACACTAAAATCATTCTCTTTTACTGTTGTTGGAATTTCTATAACTTTTAATCCGTTTTTAGAAGCATAATCGGCAAGTTCT
>JANMGS010000397.1:0-5512 GCA_031374745.1 Ferruginibacter sp.
GATGTACATTTTTTGTTTTGTTGTTTCATTGCGTATGTACATAAAGCCGCCTTTCCCTTTTCTGATGAATACGATTACAGTAGCAAAGTCTGTGTCCTTTCCTTTTACCTGGCTATCGGTACCTATGCAAACTTTTAATTCGTTGCCTGCTTCTTTTTCCCGGAGTACTGTTTGCCTTACTTCATCTTCAATAGAACCCTCTATCAATTGGCCGTTCAATTTTCTCCACTGATGTTGTTGTTTCATCCGATTTAGTTTTATTAGGTTAGCATTCGTTGAGTAATTTAACTCAATTTTTTTTTGTTATTGTTTGTTAATCATTTTTTAATATGCTTTTCCACCGTTTTATTTCGTTTGTGGACAAAATAGTCGTTTCATATTTTTGTAATTGCTAATTAAAATGGCTTTCCAACGCTGAGATTAATTTTTCCATATTACAGGCATAGAACCCTGCAGAATTGATGTTATTAACTTCAACTATTTTTAATTCATCATTACACAAACAAACATCAATAACAAAGGCATCTGCCACCTGATATTTATCGACCATTTTTTGAGCGAAATCTACAAAAAAAGACTCATCATCATAATTTGTATAAATAACCCTATTCCCAATTTTATAACTGCTTGCAGTTACAACCTTACCACCTACTACCCAGCATCTTATCTCTTGTTGAATATGCTTTAACGGAGATATTAGTATTTTAGTTTCTTCTGTTATTACATTTACCGTATCTGATTCATTACAAATTTTCGTGTACTCCTTCCAAGCATCTTGTGAAAATATTTGTCCAGCAAATACCTTACTATCCTTGGTTGGTCTTGCGAAAAATTCTACATCTTTAATAGGTAATTTATCAGTAAAGTTGATAATGTACCCATCACCATTTAGCATATTCTCTAATCCATACTTTTCAGCATATACTTCGAAGTTGTGGTTATCATTGAGCATTGAGCCAGGATTCCAATCATACTTTTTTGCAGCTTCGGCCATAGATGCTGCACCAAAGCAAAATATATCTTTTCGTTTTGTCATACATTCAATCTCATGTATAAACGGCCTAAATTTTACAATTTCATAATCAAACTTATATTTATCCATTATATCAATTAATATTTGATAATGATGTTCCTTGAATAGATTTTCTTGAATAACGTAATACATTATTTTTCAGTTTTAATTTTAATTTACTTAAATATCGTTTAACATTCGTCATTATTAAAAACTTGAGTCTGCCATATCAAATAATAGTAATAAACAATTATTGTGGACAAAATAGTCCCGCACTCCTGCGGGAGAACCTATACTACTGCGGCTTCGATGCAGCACTATATCCCTATTTTAGTAGGGAAGTTATTTGTCCAAGAAGATATATTTAAAAATTCGTTCCGACTAACATTTGTAGAACAACGCTGTGTCTTTAAATACATCTTTTGCGGAAACAGAAAGACTCGAACCTGCCTTTGCCGGCAGGCAGGCTTTCATTCGTCGCTTAACAGACGACCGTTCTACCTTTGAACTATATTTCCTTTTGTTGGCCCGATGATCCCGCATAAGGCGGGAGAACTCATAACCCCCGAATTAAAAGTTCGGTGCATCTTCCGTTGAGCTACGAGCCAATATTTGTGCGACTTTCAGACTTGAACTGAATACACTCTTTACATGTTTTCCTTTCAGAAAGAAAGGGAAAAGAATGTGTTACCCATACACCAAATCGCATTCTCTTTAAAGGTTGTTTGCGGGTATCGAACCCTATTCTCTACTTTCACAGAGTAGTGCTTTACCATCCCCGCAATTACTGCGGGGCAAACAACATCTGATATTCGGATTGGACTTGAACCAATATCTTCAGAATCAAAATCTGAAATGCTAGCCATTGCACTACCAAACAATATTTGCGGTTCGTAAGGGAGTTGAACCCTTGTCAACAGATCGACAATCTGCGATGTTAGCCGTTACACCAACGAACCCTTTTTTGCATAGTTGACATCCCGCCTTCTGCGGGAGAGCCTGCAGCCTCTCCGTTCGAAACGGAGTATCCGATCCCGCAATTCTGCGGGAGAATACTACTAGGTCTTCAAAAGTTTTAAAAGAAGCGTCCCTGTTGCATCTCACAGGGAGCGCTCTCATTCCTCCTCCTGCATATAATTATTTTATTCCTTTCTTTTTATAAAAAGCTATTTCCATTGCTTTGTGAATTACAAATACTATTATTAAAAATTTCATTTCCCCTTATTTACAAATCGTTCTATGTGTCAGACAGCTCGCAAAATATTAGTATGTATAGTTTCTGTGCAAACTGTCAGACACAAAAAAGCCCAATCGCTTTTGTTTAGTACGATTGGGCTTTCTTTGAAATGTAAATATATCATTCACACTTTCGAAGTTTGCACAATCGTTTTTTATAATCATTTTTATTCGACCCACTACAAAAAATAAAATATACTTTGGGCGTAAATATGCCGGCACTACTCGGCAATAAATGGCGCATGTTTGTTTTATTTATTTCTGTATTTAGTTGAAACATATTTTTGTTTTAGTTTTCTAAAAAATATTATTTAAAATTATATAAAATAAAAAACCCCGCTGTTATAGGCGGGGCTTGAGTTATATCGAATTAGTCGTTTACTATTCATCAGCATAACATGCCCCGCTATTGTTATAGTCTGCCTTCGGCGAACTAAAGCAATTTGCTGTTTCAATATGTAGGTTTATTTGTAACATGTTTTGTTTCTTATTTTTGTTTTGCAGTGCAAAGATGAATTTATTTTTTTGAAACTACCAAATTTATTTTTAAAATTTTTAAAAAATAATTCGACTCCACAAAAATTATATAGAAGTTGCAATCCATTTTTTCTTTAAAAAAGCTTAGAAATAAACATCAAAAGAATATTTAAAAAAGGCCTTTAATCTTTTTTAGAAAAAAATAATCGAAGGTAAAATATTGGTTGCCTAAATAATTTTCCTCTCTTACTTAAACTACCCAATCCTTCTGTGAGTTGGTTGCCAATGAAACTAACTTCGCTTGCTTTTCTAATGATGAAATTACAAAAACGTGGATATTTTGCAATGCGTAAAAGCATTTTGCTAAGCTTGAATTCTTTCTCCATTTTTTGGTAAATAATTTTATCATAGGCTTTATTAAACGCCGCCGAAAAATTATTTTCTTTAAAACAATTAACAATATGCGCTGCTGCCAAACGCCCACTCCGTACCGCATTTCCAATACCTTCGCCAGAAAATGGATCTATCAATGAAGCAGCATCCCCAATTAATAAAAACCGGTTGCCAGATAAGTTTCTCTTTTTACCTCCCAAGGGCAAACCAAAACCTTTTACTGTTTCCAATGGGTGGGCATCTTTAAATCTTTCTACAAGATTAGGATGTGTCGATATTAAACGATGCATGAGCTCTTTCAGATTAATTTTCTTTCTTGCCACTTTGCTGCTCAACATACCAATACCAATATTTGCTAATCCATCGGGCATCGGAAACATCCAAAAATAGCCAGGTGCTGTTTCTTTAAAAAAATGTAGCTCTATCATGTTATCTGCATTAAAGCCGGTAACATTTTTATAATATTGCCTCAACCCTGCACTGTAATTATTTTTATCTACTTCATGCAATCCAAATGTTTTTGCTACGATAGAATGAGCGCCATCAGCACCTACTATCAATTTTGTTGTAAACGAATTGTTGGCGGCATTAAATGAGATGCTATCAACGTTTTGCTCAATTTTTTCTACGCTAGTACCTTCATAACAAAAAATATTCTTGTGCGCTTTTGCTTCTTCAAACAAATAATTATCAAAATCAAATCTCTTCATAACATAACCACAGCTTTTTACTTTGTTGTGGTATAATGGCATAGCAAAAGAAGCCTTTGTAGAAAATATTTTTATGCCAAACGATGCTGTTTTTTGAGCATTATTTTCAAAATTTTTTAAAATACTTTCACCCATTAAATGGAGCTGGTTTACTACATCAATGTTTAAAGCATCGCCGCATATTTTATCTCTTGGAAAAGTAGCTTTATCTATCAAAGCAACCCTTAAACCGCTATTGGCTAATGAAATTGCACAACAACTACCTGCAGGACCAGCTCCAATAATGGCTACATCAAATGCGTAATTGTTCTCATTTCCCATCCTTATATTTTAAAGTAACTTTTATTTTTGTTGACGTTTTGTATTTTACCTTAGTTCAATATCCTCTTGATTGAATTAATAATAAATGAAAAAATGAAAAAGTATGCTAATCATTATCATTCTCCTTCGCATTTACCAGCACAAAAGCTGCACGCTTTGGCCCAGGGTAAGGAATTTTATCGCCTTTTACTGCATACCAAATTATTTCATTTAAAGCATCATCGGGTGCCGCATCTTCTTTAGCAAAATTAAATTCTTCCGATTTCTGTTGCCATTTATTTAGGGCTATATTTTTGTCATTTAAATTTATATTGGGAGTAATTGCTATAAAATTACTTGCTGTAGCATTTGCTTGAAAACAATGGAACATAGGCATTGCAGCAGCATCATATTGTGTCATTGGCGGCATGCCTAAAATTAATTCTATGGTACGCAACATCGAAGCAGTGCTGTACATCGTATGATCTACAAAACTTCTTTTCACAAATCCTCCTGCTACATAAGCCGTACTTCTATGCGCATCTACATGGTCTGATCCATTTTGTGCATCATCTTCCAAAATAAAAACAGCCGTTTCATCCCATATTTTTGATTTAGCTAGGTGTTCGATAAACATACCTACTGCCAAATCATTGTCTGCCAAACAAGCTTGTGGCGTAGGGCCTCCTTTGCGTAATCCAACGGTATGGTCGTTTCCAAAACGAACTGTACTAAGTTGTGGCAATGCATTTATAGCAATCAATGAATCGAAATCTTGTTTCCATTGTGTAAATCGAAGGCTATCTTTTACTGCCATATTATATCCTTCAAAATAATTACACATATTGTTTTTAAGAGAAGAAATATTTGCTTTGCCATTGTCTGCAAATTCACCATAGGTTCTATAAGTCACCTTATTTTTTTTGCAATGATCCCAAATAAAACCTCCTTTATTATTGGCAACTTCCCTGTTTCCTTCTGCATCGTATTTACCACCACGGCCACCATAACTTGTGGGCCAAGTTTTTTCCAAATAGTCAGTTGCATAAGCGCCCATACTCCAATTATGGCCATCTGCACTTACTTCTGCATCTACATAAAAATTATCGAGCAATACAAAATCGTTTGCCAATTTGTGTTGGTTGGGTGTAATTTTTTCACCAAACAAACAAAGGCTTTCATCGCCATTGCCTTTTTTTATATCACCTAAAACTTGGTCATAGGTTCTATTTTCTTTAATAACATAAAACACATATTTAATTGGAGACTTATATCCAACTTTCATTGGTAATGGATTACCAATCATGCCATCTGCATTTGTTTCTTTTGCTTTTGTATAGGGCGTATTTGCATAAACGGCTTTTGAGAAATCGCTCAATTGTTT
>JANMGS010000445.1:0-6409 GCA_031374745.1 Ferruginibacter sp.
TGCTGCCGTTTTGTAAAAACAGTAATACCTTATTAAACGTTTCGCTTTGGAGTAGGGAGAATCGGGATAGGCAGCCCTTTTGTTTAAAGCGCAGCTGCTGTTTTTGGATTGAAGTAATTCATGGGTTTTATTTTATTTACAATCAACTTCTACTAATTTCATTGAGCTATTAAACTTCAACGAGTCAGTATTGTTGAAATCTCCATATCCTTCAACAAATGAATTCCCTTCTTTTTTAAAAGCTACTTTTCTGATAGATTGTATTCCTTCAGACATAAATGTATAATCTGCTATAAACATATCGCCACGCATGTTTCCTAGTATAGTGCCTTTATTTTTGTCTTTTTCTTTTAGGCTGTATACCAACGTGCCTGTAACTGAATTGCCAATGTGAATTAACTTTAATGTAATCGTGTCGGAAGTACTGGCGTAGCTATAACAATTCAGTGGAGAAGGAGTTTCTGTTGCTGTTTCTGTAACTTTTGTTGTATCAGATACAGTTTGCTTTGTATTGCAGGAAGCCATTAGGCTTGCGATTATGATAAATTTTATTGTTTTCATATTGATAATTTTCCTTTAGTATGGTGCA
Source organism: Ferruginibacter sp. (assembly GCA_031374745.1). GTDB lineage: Bacteria > Bacteroidota > Bacteroidia > Chitinophagales > Chitinophagaceae > Ferruginibacter. Next base: position 590 of record JANMGS010000445.1, read on the forward strand.
ATACCTAAATGTACTCATTTAAACCAAGGTTTATATAGTTGCCTTAAAGTTTGAAATAATGTAATGTAATTTTTAATTGATTTTGTTCCTGTCTGTTTACGTAAAATTAAGTTATAGCAAAGTGCTTATTTACAACCAGAAATTAAATTATTTTTTCTACTTCTGATAAACCATTGCCTTCGTTAAAAACCTATGCATATCACTCATCGATTTTATATCTTCTACTACCAAAATACCGTTTTTGCCTACTTGTTTTAGTTTGGCTTTGTTGGTGCCGTTTTGTAAAAACAACAATACCTTATTAAATGTTTCACTTTGGAAGTATGGAGAATCAGGATTGGAAACAAAGAAACATTTAAGCGCACCATTTTTTAGGAACATACGTTCAAAGCCAAGTTCCACTGCCAGTTTGCGACAACGCACTGTTGTAAACAAATCTTCCACGGGTGCAGGTATGGGCCCAAAACGATCTTGCATTTCTGCATGAAAAGCTACTAGGTCTTCTTCGGTATCACAATTGTCCAGTCGGCTATAAAGCGATAATCTTTCTGTAATACTTTCTACATAACTATCGGGTATCAGTATTTCTAAATCGGTATCTATAGAGCAATCTTTTACAAAATCATCTTGTTGTTGTATCTCTTCTTTAAACAAATCCCTAAACTCATTTCGCTTAAGTTCTTTTACCGCTTCGTCCAATATTTTCTGATACATTTCAAAACCAATTTCTGCAATAAAGCCACTTTGCTCACCACCAAGCATATTGCCTGCACCACGTATGTCAAGGTCACGCATGGCAATCTGGAAACCGCTGCCTAGGTCACTGTATTGCTCGAGTGTACTCAATCTTTTTCTGCTGTCTGAGGGGAGGGTGCTCATGGGTGGAGCAAGTAGATAACAGAATGCTTTTTTATTGCTACGGCCCACACGCCCACGCAACTGGTGCAAATCGCTTAAGCCAAACTGGTGTGCATTGTTTACAATGATCGTGTTCACGTTTGGAATATCAACACCACTTTCTACAATGTTTGTACAAACCAATACATCGTATTTCTTGTCCATGAAATCTAAAATGGTATCTTCCAATTTATCGCCTTCCATTTGTCCATGTGCAAATGCGATGCTAATATCGGGGCACAAACCTTGTATCAAACTTTTCATTTGTGCCAAGTCCTTTACTCGGTTGTGTATGAAAAAAACTTGCCCGCCTCTTTCTACTTCATAATAAATAATATCCCTAATATTGTCTTCGTTAAATACGGCCACTTCTGTTTGTATGGGTTGCCTATTGGGAGGAGGCGTATTGATGATGCTTAAATCTCTTGCACCCATCAAACTAAATTGTAAGGTACGTGGTATGGGCGTTGCAGTGAGGGTTAAAGAATCAACGGTTGTTCTTAATGTCTTTAATTTTTCTTTTGCTGCTACGCCAAATTTTTGCTCTTCATCAATGATCATGATGCCGAGGTTTTTGAAACTCACCTCTTTGCCCAACAAACCATGCGTACCAATAATGATGTCAATTTTTCCTTCCTTTAATTTTGCAAATGTTTCTTTTTTTTGTTTGGCAGTTTTAAAACGATTAATAAAATCCACTGTTACTGGAAAATCTTTTAATCGCTCACTAATCGTTTTGTAATGCTGATAAGCCAATATGGTCGTAGGCACTAGTATGGCAGCTTGCTTACCATCACATACTGTTTTAAAAGCAGCACGAATGGCAATTTCTGTCTTACCAAAACCCACATCGCCACACACCAATCTATCCATGGGTTGTGGTTTTTCCATATCTCGTTTTACATCTTCACTTGCCTTGGCTTGGTCAGGCGTATCTTCATAAATAAAACTGGCTTCCAATTCTGTTTGCATATAGTTATCGGGGCTATGTGCAAATCCTTCTAAACTTTTTCGCTGTGCATATAATTTTATAAGGTCGGTAGCAATATCTTTTACCTGTTTTTTTGTTTTGTCTTTTAGCTTTGCCCATACATCGCTGCCTAGTTTATTCATTTTGGGTATGCTGCCTTCTTTGCCGCTGTACTTGCTTATTTTGTGCAGCGACGAAATATTTACATACAACAAATCGCCGTCTTTGTATTGTATGCGTACGGCTTCTTGCATTTTGCCATTGGCATCTATCTTTTGTAATCCACTATACACGCCTACTCCATGGTCTATATGGCTTACATAGTCGCCGGGTTGTAGCTCCCGCAAGGTTTTTAATGTAAGGGCTTTGTTTTTACTAAAAGCTTGTTTTACTTTATACTTATGGTAGCGTTGAAATATCTGGTGGTCGGTATAGCAAACAATTTTTAAATCATTGTCTATAAAACCCTCGTGTATCGAAAACGGAATGGGCGTTACTTGTATCTCTGCTTTCAGGTCGGTGAAAATACTGTGCAGCCTTTCTAGTTGTTTGGCATTATCGGCAAAAATGAAAATATTATAATCCTGTTTTTCGTAAGCCTGTAAGTCTTTAATTAATAAATCAAATTGACGATTGAAGGAGGGTTGGGGTTTGGTACTGAAAATTGTTTGTTGTTTGCTGTTTGTGGTTTTCTGTTTGTTGTTTTCTGTTTGTTGTTCGTTTTCCGTTATTCGTTGTTCGTTTCTCGTTTGGGGGGCTGTGTCGTCTGTCGTCAGTTGTCCGTTGTCGTTCCCTTCTTTTCCAAAGTATGCTTTCTTTCCTATTTCAATTATATGCCTTTGCTTTATTTCTTGCTCCAATGTTTCGATGCTTACAAAATCATCGGCATTTTTTTCTTTTATGTACAGCGTATCTGTATTAGTTTCTTCTATTTCTTTAAAAGTAAAAATAGCTACGCCCTCTGCTTCATCTTCTATTTTTTCTTTAATGAATTCCCAATCTTCCATCCAAACAACCGTTTGCTCTGGCAGAAACTCCAGCAACGAAACTTTTTCGCCTGTTTCAAATTGGGTTTCTACGTTTGGAATAATATTTACGGACAATAATTTCCGTTCGCTTAGCTGTGTTTCGGGATCAAATATTCGAATACTGTCCACTTCATTCCCAAACAATTCTATACGGTATGGTTTTTCATTGCCAAAAGAATAAATATCTACAATACCACCACGAATGGCAAATTGCCCAGGTTCATATACAAAATCTGTTTTAGTAAAACCATGCTCAATAAATCGTTGTAGCATCGAGTTTACATCCAATACCTCGGCTTGTTTTATACTAATGATATTTTCCGATAGTGTTTTGGATAGTACTACTTTTTCAAACAGCGCTTCTGGATAGGTTACAATTATTTTTTTAGCCTGCGATAGTGTTTTTGCTTGAGTTAGTTTTGTTAAAGCCTCGGTACGAAGCATTACATGGCTGCTATTGAGTAATTGGTAGTTTTTTTTGTTTTTAAAGGAAGAAGGAAAATAAAATATATCCAATGCGTTGGTAATATTTTCCAATGTATTGTGAAAATAAGCGGCTTCTTCGGCATCTCTTAAAATAACGAGATGATTGATTTGGGAGGTGGCTGGGTGCGCAAGTACAGACGCTACAACAAATTGTGATATACTACCATTTAGGCCGGTTAAGTGAAATTGCTGCGGTTTGGACAATGAAATCCCATCCGCAATTTTAAATATGCGGGGGTCATTTTTGTACATACTCATCAACACATCGGCGTTCATAATCTAGTGCAAAGGTAGTGTTCAGTTACCTATTTTGTTGTAAATTTGAATTAATAAATGTTAGCGTATGAATCCGCAAGTAATAAAAGACAATAATGGAAAGAATACAGGGGTTTTTATCACAATGGAAGACTGGAATTTAATTGAAAGTACCTATCCAGATATTAATTTGTTGAGTAAGGAATTACCTGAATGGCAAAAAGAAATGCTAGATGTGAGATTAGATGCCATTGAAAAAGATCCCAATAGATTGAAACCAATTGAATCTCTTTTTGAAATATTGGATAAAGAGATTTAAATGATGTACAAACTTTATTATTTTGATGAAGTTGAGCTGGATATTAAAGAAGCAAGGGCATGGTATCGAGCTACAAATGAAAAATTGGAAAGCCGTTTTGTTCAAGCAGTACAAGATACTATTCTAAAATTACAAACTTGGCCAAAGGCTTATAGTATTCGCTATAAAATATTCGGATTGCACACACTCCTATATTTCCATTTGGAATACATTTTTATATTGATGAGTTGAAACTTGTGATTGTAATTGTTGCCATAATCCATGGGAGAAGAAACCCAGATTTAGTGCAAAAAAGAATTTAACACTACCAAGCTTTATATAATTTCCACCATTTTACTTTTAAAGTTTTACATTTTTAATTCAAACATATTAATACACCACTTTTATATTTCAAACAAAAACAATAATAAAATATTAGTTGAAGAACGTAAATTCAAACAGAAATAAAATAATTTGACTTTGTTTATTTACTATTTTAGCGCAATATAATTTTTAAATAAACAAATTTTATGGCTTTAGAACCCTGGCGTATAGGAAAGGTTATTAATATAGAAGACCAAACGAGCAATACAAAGCGTTTTTTTATACAGATACCCGAATTAGAAAAATTTGATTTTAAGCCAGGGCAATTCGTTACGCTCGACCTCCCGATACACGAAAAGCCAAACAAGCGTTGGCGAAGTTATTCCATAGCAAGCATGCCAGATGGTACAAACGTATTTGAACTTTGTATTGTGTTATTGGATGAAGGCGCTGGTACAAATTATTTATTTAACGAAGTAAAAGTAGGAACAGAAATTACTTTCCGTGGGGCTGTGGGGGTTTTTACATTACCAGAAAAAATGGAGAATGATCTTTTCTTAATTTGTACAGGAACAGGTATTGCACCATTTAGAAGCATGGTAAATCATATTATTCATAACAATATTCCCCATCAAAAAATTCATTTAATCTTTGGCTGCCGCAAATTTGGCGATGCATTGTATGCAAATGAAATGAAGGACTTGATGCGAAAAGATGCTGACTTTCATTTTTATACAGCCTACTCAAGGGAGGAGCCGGGAAATTATGATCACTTGGTAAGAATAGGCTATGTACACCAAGTATATGAAGATATTTGTAGAGATAATATGATGGTAGATGAAGATAACCCCGAACATAAAATAGTGAAGCCAGCTAATTTCTATTTGTGTGGATGGCGAGGCATGGTAGATGAAGCCAAAAAGAGAATCATGGATTTAGGGTATGATAAAAAAGCTGTTCATGTAGAAATATATGGGTAGTTTATCATTTTGCTTCTTCAAGTAAAATATGATTAATCTCATTTTTATGAATGATATATAGTTTTTACATTTAGCTTTCGTTGTAAACATTTATTTATTATCTTGTAGCTTTAATATTACAGTTATTCATAAATAGATTTTCTATGGGCGCATCTTCCATGATTGTTTTGATAATTGCAGCATTATCCTTTTCTACAATAGCAATCCTAATTTCTAAGCTGGTAACAAAATCTACCAAAAACCCCCAGAAGGGGGAACCTTATGAATGCGGCATACCTACCACCGGCAAAACATGGATACAGTTAAATGTAGGCTACTATTTATTTGCCTTGATATTTTTAATTTTTGATGTGGAATTAATCTTCCTTTTTCCATGGGCCGTTGTAGCCAAGAGCGCTGGTTGGATGGCGCTGGTAGAAATTGTAATTTTCTTTTTCATTTTATTTATAGGATTTTTATATGCACATAAAAAAGGTGCGTTGAAATGGATGTAAAAGCCCCACCTATCCTTCCGCCAAGTGGCGGAGAGGGAAATGGAGAAGATGAAAGCGAAGAATAAAAATATATTATATGAGCGACGCT
>JANMGS010000466.1:0-1554 GCA_031374745.1 Ferruginibacter sp.
AATTTTGCTGTATAATTCAATGAAATATTTATCCATAAATGTTCAATATCTTTATTGCGAAACCTATCCAAAACAGTTTCCGAAAAAGCCAAAGCATCTTTCAATGGTACTTCATAAGGAATAGCTTTTGCAATCTCCTGCTGCATCAGTTCCTTTACATATGTTGATATGAGTGCATTATCCATTCCTTCGGTAACTGTTGTAATGCCCGATAAGAAAGCAACTGCACAACTCAAAGAATGGGTTCCATTTAGAAGTCGAAGTTTCAATTCTTTAAATAAATGTATATCTTCTGTTATAACTATTCCATTATCTGCGGTGGCAAATGACAATACTTTTTTTATAGTATCATTGCCTTGAATAGCCCATAGACTATACGCTTCACTTATTATTAATAAATCATCTTGATAACCTAATTGTTCTTGTAAAACTGCTTTCGTATTTTCATCTGGCTTACCCGGCACAATCCTATCCACCAAGGAATTGCAAAACTGATTGGCATTTTCCAGCCAATCTATAAAAGAAATTTCCAATCCGTTTTGGTGTGCCAATTCTAACATGATGGATAATAATTTATCGCCGTTTTCAGATATCAATTCGGTAGGTACAACCACCATTCCCTTTTGCATATCTCCATTAAAAAATTTATACCTTTTGTATAAAAAAGCAAGCAATTTTCCTGGAAAAGAATTAGGCGGTGAGGCATGCATATTATCATTTGTTAATACAATACCTACTTCTGTTGTATTGGAAATAACCACTTGCATATCGGGATTTTCAGCACAACTTAATATTTCATCCCATTGCTCTTTTGCAGATAACACCCTGCTAATGGCAGCACAAATAATATTTTGGGAAACTGGCTTATTGTTTTCAATACCACGAATACACAAGCTGTACAAACCATCTTGCTTTTCAAAAGCGGCCAAGTCACCCCCACTGGTTGATTTTACTACTACAATTCTTCCATTAAAAATTCCTTGCTTATTGGCTTTATCAATAAAATAATCTGGTAAGCCTCTCAACAATACACCTGTACCAAACTGTAGTACCTTTTCTGGCAATTCAAAAACCGCATTGGTGACTGTGTCTACCACTAACGGGTTTATGCCTATTAAATTTTTTTTTGATAATACCATGCGTATTTTTTTAAACCTTTCTTATATTATTTATTCTTTGCTAGCCATTGTGGGTAATCATCTTCTATTAATTTTGCAGGTGTTTTATTATACCAAGCATAACCAATTCTCCTCTCATATTCAATCTCTGCTAGCGTTTTTTTCTTTACACCATCACGTCCACAAAAAAATGGTTCATTTGTTTCCAAATCCATAAACCTAGCCCACATTACATTATTTGGCAATGGCAACACAACCCTATCCTTTCCTTTGGCTGTGCCAGGCGCTTCAATATCTTCTACGGTATAGCCTACAATTTTTACTCTGTTTAGCCAGTTTACCCCTGCTGTTATCGCATTTTTTATTTCTATGCTAGGGTTTTCAATTCGCATTAAAAAACGAATGATGCCAACTGATTCTTGCCCACTTAGCGAAG
>JANMGS010000472.1:0-3983 GCA_031374745.1 Ferruginibacter sp.
AGGCAAGAAATAAATAAGAAAATGACAAACTATATCATTCCTTCATTTATCGCAATCCTAACCAACCCTGCTGTATTTTTAACATTAAGTTTTTGTAAGAGATTATTTCGATGATTCTCCACGGTACGTAAACTTAAAAAAAGTTTTGAAGCTATTTCGCTATTGGTATTTTCTTCGGCAATCATTTTTAAAATTTCTTTTTCCCTACGGGTCATCAAATGCTCTTTGTTTACACCCGATAAATTATTAAGCAGTTGTACTTTAAATTCTTCTTGCAAAAATTGCTCACCTGCATACACCGTTTCTATTGCCTTCACCAGAATCTCGGGGCTTACATCTTTTAATAAATAACCAAGGCATCCTTTTTGTAACATTTGCTTCATTTGGCTAAGCACATCTACATTGGTAAGTACAATGATTTTTATGGCAGGAAATTTTTTTGTAATGATAGTAGCAAGCTCCGTTCCCGATTTTCCGGGCATATGTATATCCAACAACAACACATCTGGCTGCTTTGTTTCTAAGTCTTCTAGCAATAAATCCCCATTGCTGTATACGGCAGTAACGCAAATATTTTCTGCATCTGCCAATATCTTTTGCAAACCATTTAAGATAATTATTTGATCGTCTATTATAGCAACATTAATCATATGTTTCTTACATTATCGTATGTTCATTAATCGTATTCCTATGCTTAAGCTTTATCTAATAAATGGATTTTGTTTTGGCAATATCCATTTCATGAAATGCTTCAAACTCTAAATAAATACTGGTACCAGTCTCAAGCGAACTTTGTATGTCCAACTTTCCACTTAAATCATACACCCTTTCCTTTAAATTTTTCAGACCCATGCTCAATGGTTTTTCAAACGCATCTTTTGGCAACCCTACTCCATCATCTTCTATCGTAATATTCAACGTACCATCGTCTTCAAAATTCAATTGCACCAATGCATGTTTTGCATCTGCATGTTTAATTATATTATGTATCAACTCTTGGATAATCCTGTAGATAGGCAAATCAAAAGCGCTGCTCACTTCCGATCTATTTCCTATTGATTGAAAACTGATTTCTGTTTTACTTTTACTCATCATCTTCTCACAAAAAGCCTGTACTGCACTAGACAAACCTTGGGTCAACAAAACTTCGGGCATTAAATTATAGGCAGCTTTTCTTAGTTCAACTGTAGCTTCTTCCAATAATTTTACACCATCTGTAAAGTCCTCATTCGCCTCATTTCCTTTTTCTTTTTTTGCCAATTCAAAATTCATTCTAGCCACAGATAACAATCCACCAATCCCATCATGCAATTCCCTGCCAATACGAGTACGCTCTCGTTCTTCGCCTGCTATACTTGCTTTTAACCTTTCAATCTTTATTTTTTGCTGTAGGTTATCTATCCTTTCTTGCTGTATTATTTGTTTTCCCCTATTTCTCTTTCGCCACAAGGCAAAAATTACAATCCCACTCATGGCTAGAAAGGAAATAGCAATAATCCAGCTATTTTTATCTTTCACTTTATTTTTTGCTTCAGATAAAGCCAGCGTTTGAAAAGCCAGCTCCTTATCTTTTTCGGCCATCCTATTTCTTATTTCCAACCTATTTACTATATCTACTTTATCTGTTTTAGAAATGCTGTCATAGAGTTTCGAATAAATATTTTTATACTGCAACGCTTTTTTAAAATCTCCCAATGCCTCATATGAATCGGCATAAATTTGATACGCTTCTACTACTTCATTTCTAAAATGTGTACCCGTAAGCTTAAGATCTGCCAAAGCCTTATCCAAAATATTTACGGTAGTTCTATAATCTTTCAATTGGAAATTAGCCTTTGCCATCAACAAATCTATCAAGCTTAAATAAAAAGCCAAATACTTTGTGTTTTGAGGGTTTCTTCCAATTTCTTTTATTTCATTTACATATATCAACGCTTCTGTCGGTTTGTTTTCTTGCAAATAAGTATCAGCAATATTAAATAGGGTCGATATTTTTCTGGTTATATTTAGTTTCTTTAATCTCGTTCTTTCAGAAATGTACAATCGATAATAATACCTGGCACTGTCAAAATTTTTAAGCCCATGAAAATAGGCTCCTTCTAAAAAATAAACGCTGCTAACTGCATCTTCACTATTTTTAATACCGGTAGATGCTTGCTTTGCTTTTTCCAAAAAGCGTTGTATCGTTTTCTTATAATCTTCATTTATTACAGAACCATAATCTAAGTTTACCCAAAAAATCGTAAGCTTGGTAAAAACTTTTACAGCAAATTCAGGGTCTGTAATAGCACCTGCATCCATTTCTTCTCCAAGTAAATAATAATAATATGCAGACGAATCTTTTTTACCCTGCTCATCGTATGCTTCTGCCAAAAGCAAATGCATGTCTGCAATATTATCTAATGAGCTTTGCGTATTTTTTTGAAATACCTGTATCGCATCATTTGCAAATGCTATTGACTTGCCCACATCATTTCCAAAATACCAACGCCCAAGTTTTGCTGAGGCCATTCCCTCTCCTTTGTAAAACTTTATTAGTTTGCTACTTTGTAAAGCTTGTTCAAAATATTGTAAGGCTTCCTTGGGTAATTCATCCGTTACTGCAGTTCCTTTTTCTATTAGCTTTAAAATGCTTGCTGTGTCTATTGAACCATTTTCGATTACTCCCGTTCCTTCTTGTGCATTTACAGTAACAAAACTAAAAAAAGTAAAACAAGCAAAAAACGCAAATCCTCTATGTTTTAATATGCTTGCGGAAAGAAAAACCTTTTCAAATTTTATCATGGCCTGTATCTTTTGTTGGTTCTTAAAAGATAAAAGTACACAATCATATATAAAATGTAATGCCAGCAAGCAATAACAAATAAAATAATTTTAAAAAAAGCAGCTCCGCCCAAAGGCAAGCTGCTTCTTAATTATACATCCAGCATGAAAAACTACTTAAGGATATTAAACTTCAGCATAAGCTCATGAGCCCCATTACCGCCATCAAAAAAGCTTATCGGCGTTTTATAAATGTCATACGAATAACCGAGTGTACATCTATTTTTTATGGATAAACCTGCAGAAAGCATAAAGTTTTGATTTAACCTGTAACCTAATCCCCACCACAATAATTTTTTATATTCTATCCTAGCTCCCCCCTGAAATTCAACTGGTGCATTGGGTAAATAGATCATCAAAGCATTTGGTGTTATGGTAAAATTATCGTCTACATTCCAGTTGTATTGCCCATGCAAATAATAGTGGCGATACAACCTAGCTAGTTCCGATGCGGTAGCGGTTCCTTTATAGTAATCCAATTTAGATTGTACCAACTGAGATACAGAAGCACCTATTTGAAATTGTTTGTTGGTATAAGAAGCACCAAAACCAGCATCAAATTTAAAACGAGTATCTGAAGTACCCAAAGCTGGATCTGCGCCCAATGTAGCGGTAAGCTTATTCCTATCTAAACTATACTGTAGAAACCTTGTTTCTATACCTAGTGAAAAAATACCTCCGTCATTAAAATTGATGTGCTTTGCAAAGGATAGTGCAACACCTGTTCTAGATGTTGGGCCCGTTTTATCGTTGTAAATTGTACCGCCTATTCCCATTTTTAGTGTTGGAATATTAAAGGATCCATAGGCTGTAACAGTTGTTGGGCTTCCACTGATACCACTCCACTGAGAGCGATAGGCAACACCAGCAAAGGCTTTTACTGTTTCATCTTGCATTACGCCTGCAATCGATGGGTTGTGTACCAACCCTTGCAAATCATAAAAAGAAGAAGATTGCAATTGTTGTGCTTTTGCAATACTTGTACTGCAAATAAGCGATGCTATTATTATATATTTTTTCATGTTTTTATTTTTATTTATTTAAACCATTTTATAAAAAATGGTTGTCAAATTTGCCGATAAACAAAAAGCTTGCTTCCAAGCTTTTTGTTTCGGCTTATTCATGAGGGTTTTTTATTTACCGCAAAATGGTTACGTCAC
>JANMGS010000488.1:0-2250 GCA_031374745.1 Ferruginibacter sp.
ACTTATATATTTTGCTAATTTAACTAAATAATTGTTGGGGTATTACTTTTATAAAAATGAGAAAAAAAATGCGCTGTGAATATCCACAGATTTATTAGGCAGTATTTCATAAAGAAAAGAGATTTTCTACAACATTTATACTGAGTAAAGAAAGCTAGGTACATGCTGGGCTTCATTTATACGCAAAAGATACCTTTTGTAATTTGAAAGAATTTGCGAAAGTTTACAAATAATAAACAACATACTTACCTACCCCAGTAATGAGGCTGAAAAGTATTTTTACTTGCTGACCTGATTTAATATTTCATTTGCTTTTTCATAATATTTTTCAACTGTTATAGTATTAGCTAAATACTCATTATAATATGGCAATATCGAATTTGCCAAATTAAGGTACTTTATCATATTCTTTCTGTAGTGTATATCATAAATGTAACCTACCGATTCTTTTATAAGTATTTCTCTAAACCTTGTAGAACTTACAATTAAATGAATCATATAATCTCGCCAAGTTTTCTTAAGACTGTCTTTAGATGGGGGATATAAGAATACAAATTCAAAGTTATTTAAGTGCAAATAACAGAATGCGTCTAACTGTCCATCTAACCAGCCTTGCTTTTGTGGGTTTGCACCTAAAGTATTGTAAAAACCAATATCCTTATCATAAATTTCCCAAAGAGACGGATTATCTATCAATAATTTGTCTATGTCTGATAGAAACTCAAAATGTTTATTTGCTTTTTCTTTATGGAAAGAACGCTTAGTGTACCATATTCCATATATTGAGATAAGGAAACCCAAAATCCCAAGTATTGAAGATATATCAAATTCATTTCCTTTTTCTTGTAAAAGAAAGACTTTATTAACTTCATCTTTCTTATTAGACAACTGAAAAAAAGTTGTGTCGAGTTTGAGTTTAATTTCATTTAGTTGATTCTTTATCTCCAAATTTGAATAAGTTGATGTTTTGGGATACTTGGTTTGCGACCACGAATAATTAGACAGAAAAAAAATTATTGTAATAGTTGTGAAGAAATACTTCATATATGATTTGTTTAATTGAAGTTGGTCTTGGTTAACGCAAACAAGTTATTATACTTTACCAAAAACCTCTTGTTTTAATAAATATATATTTAACCCAATATTCAACCATTTTGAAATTCCAATTATTATTAACCCGCTCCATTTTCAATAATTATTTCACATAACTCTCCTAATTAATTAACTAGAATCATCAACCAAATCTAAATCGGGGTAATTTAAACTTCACTTTGGTAAACACTCACACGTAAGGGGTTTGTGTAAGAATCTTTTTCAAATGTATTATTTATCTTTTAAAAAAACAATATAATTTAAATTATTTTTTCATCATCAGATCCTACCGCCCTACCCTTTTCGTTTTCATTGCAATCATTTCTAGACTTCGCTAATATTTTTTACAACAGCAGTAACGGAGACAGGCTAGTAATGTAGCTTGGGACTACAATTGGAATCTGCCATTTAACATGATAGGATATTTTATTCACTTAGCTCGTTCCCACTCAGGCATTCTGTACAAAGCAAAAAAAATACCAGCTATTACACTGGTACTTTTCAAAACCAAAAACCCTACTTACTCATTTCAAACCGCAACCTATACTTACCACCATCCCCTGCCAGTTCAATGTTTTTTACAATCGTTTTGCTGTTTACGTTTACCAGATCGGCAGCCGTGTATTTTATTTCGGCTACACCAATTAGGTCATCGCTACTAGGTATGCCCGTTACGGTTACACCCGTGAGCACATCTTTGGTATCTTTTATGAGTTTAGATACCATCGAGGCCCTGGTCATGCCCGCATTGGCGTAGGAGGTAATGGCTGCAAACAACTGTGCATGCAAGCCCGCACGTATGCCGCCTGCCTGTGCATCGTCGTTTTCCATAAGCGCTACAATAAAGATGGCTTCTTCTGGCGAGTTCAGTTCGTGCGGCTTGCCATCCAATCCCCAAAAGTTTTTGGAGGGATGATTGAGCACTTCACCCAATGGTCCAGGGATGCTTACAAATGTGGCAACGAGGTCGCCTTTGTCCACATTCTCCCATGGGCCATACATGCAGGTAGATGCAGCAGGTATGGTAACCAAACCAGCTACTTTTTTAAGTTGCGATGCAAATACCAATACATAAGGTTCTTCTGATGCACTTGGTTCATTGGTCTCTTCGAGACAACGCATTTTTTTTAATGCAAATTTTACTTTTGGCATAATTGA
>JANMGS010000495.1:0-2564 GCA_031374745.1 Ferruginibacter sp.
CCAATTATCGTTGGGGCAATATTAAGGGTTAGGATTCATTAATAGATTTACATAATAAAAAAATACTTTCTATATTTGAATAGAAAGTATTTTTTTTAAATTGATATTTTACATTGCAATAAAATATTCCCCTTTGCGTACGATTTTTTATTATCATATTCGGCGGCTCTAATATTATATTTTTAGCATGATTAGTTACTTACAACTCCCGTTTCATTTTGATGTATTGCGCATGCAAGAAGAAGTATCAAAGCTAGATAAAGCGCTTTGGCAAATGCATTATCAAACCAAGCATTATGAAGGCGAATGGAGTGGTATCCCTCTTAGAAGTGTAGATGGTAAAATAGATAATATCATCATTTCTCCCAACGGAAATGTGCAATATTGCGATACTAAATTTTTGCAGCAAAGCCCTTATTTAAAAGAAGTGTTACATACTTTTAAATGTGAATTGCAATCTGTAAGATTACTAAAATTAAATGCGGGTGCCATCATAAAACAACATAAGGATGCAGATCTTTGTTACGAAAAAGGAGAAGTTCGCTTTCACATCCCTGTTGTTACAAATGCTGCGGTATCATTTTATCTAGCAGAAGAAAAAATGGAATTGCAAGAGGGAGAATGTTGGTATATGAATTTCAATTTGCCTCATAGATTACAAAATAAAAGTAATGTAAATCGGATTCATTTGGTTATAGACGCATTGGTAAACGAATGGGTAAAAGAATTATTTGCTAGCGATAGCATTACAAATAAAAAAGAAATAACCAATGTTGAATATAGTGAAGAACAAAAAAAAGAAATGATTCATCAATTTAGAAAAATGAATACAGAAACTACCAATAAAATAGCCGATGATTTAGAAAAAGAAATGCTACCTATAGAATAATAGTTTTAAAGAATATGGAATGTTGAAAATTAACAAGCTTGCCAAATCTATTTCGTACAGAATTTATTCCTCTCTTATAACGTTTATTATTGCCTATATACTTACTCAAAATTTCAAGGCGTCTATAAGCATTGGAATTTTGGATTCCGTCGTTAAAATATTCTCCTACTATTTTTTTGAAGGATTGTGGGCAAAAATAACAGGTATAAAAAACAAACCTTGTGTAATTTTTTTAACCGGATTAAGCGGTGCAGGAAAAACAACTATTGCAAATGCTTTAATGGAAAAGTATAAAAGAAATGACATTGTGCCCGTATTGCTAGATGGTGATGAAATACGAAAAGTAATTCAACAAAACGGCTTTGATGAAGCGTCTAGAAAAAAACACAATTTAAATGTGGGTTATATGGCTTCCTTGCTCGAATCGCAGGGTAATGTGGTAATCGTTTCGCTTATTTCTCCTTATGCAGATGTGAGAGATACAATAAGGAAAATGTGTAAAAATTTTATTGAAGTATATTTATCTACAGATATAAAAGTTTGCATAGAAAGAGACCCAAAAGGCTTATATGAAAAAGCAATAAAAGGAGAGATAAAAGATTTTACTGGTATTTCTGCACCTTATTTTGCTCCACAAAAACCAGAAATAAAAATTGACACAAACGTAGTAAGTGTGAAAAACAGTGTTGAAAATATTTTTAAAGTTGCAAATAAATAATAATGGAAAATAATGTTTTGATAGCTTTGAAAAATTGGATTCCTATAAAACTGTTGGAACAGCCAAACAATGATTTGTGTAGATGGTTGTATGTAGGCGATGAAAAATTTTCTGCTCCCTTTTTTGATGAAACAATATCAGCATGTAGACGACTGCCAGAAAACTCCCATTTAAAACGAAGCATAGCTAGTACTAGTCTATTACCGGTATGGGCCAATGACATAGAAACAGTATTTCCAACAGCTTTTATTTTTCATATTTCTAGGTGTGGCTCTACCCTTGTTTCGCAGCTATTAGATATCCCAACCAATAATTTGGTTTTATCTGAAGTCCCTTTTTTTGATGAACTATTAAGGCATGGACGAAACAATAATTGCATGGAAGTTTCTCTTGAACATTTGCAAGCAGCCATTAATCTTTATGCTGCAAAAAGAAACGAGAATTGCCAAAATTTATTTATAAAAACAGATAGTTGGCATATACATTTTTACAAAGAGTTGAGAGCGATTTACCCTACAACTCCTTTCTTCTTTTTGTATAGAAAGCCAGACGAAGTACTACATTCTCAGCAAAAGAAAAGAGGAATGCAAGCGATTCCTAATTTACTTGAAGCCGTTATTTTTGGTTTTAATTCAGAAGAAATAGCTTCTAAGCCTTTGGACGAATATATGGGCATGGTGGTAGAAAGTTACTTACAAAAATTTTACGAAATTATACAACAAGATACGAACTGCTTCCCTATAAATTATCACAATGGCGCTTTGGATATGATTAATACCATTGCTACAATCACTAATGTAACCATAAGCGATATAAAAAAATTAGCCATGGAACAAAGAGCAGGTTTTCATGCAAAATACCCAGAGCAGGTTTTTACCGAAGTGCGTGAGGAGGGGGCTATTCCTTCGTATCTTCAAAAATCGTTTGATTTGTATGATAAAATTGAAGAGATAAGAT
>JANMGS010000497.1:0-3318 GCA_031374745.1 Ferruginibacter sp.
TATTGTTGCTTGCATATTTTACAACTGGATATTTTGCTTCGTAGGATTTTTAATCCTATTCCTATTTCAATCTATTGTGTACCAAAAAACAATGAAAAAATTGGGTGAAAAAGATTTATTCCCATTTTTCCTTTTTTTCGAAATATGGATGTTTTTTTATTATATCATTTTTGCACCATCTTTGTTAAAGAAGCCTAAGCCAACTTGGAAGTAGGCAAAGTGTGGTGTTCAACGTTTTTATTTAGATCGAAGTCTTTATAATATTTTGAAGTAAAAGTGAAAGCAATCATTACTAAAAATAATAATCCCCATCATGGAATTGATAAAAAAATATTTTTCAGATTTTACCTCAACCCAAGAACAGCAACTTGCTCTACTAAAAGAATTGTACACAGATTGGAATGAAAAGATAAATGTAATCAGTAGAAAAGATATGGATAATTTTTATTTGCATCATGTATTACATTCTATGAGTATTGCTACAAAATTTGAATTTAAAGCAGGTATGGAAGTAATGGATCTTGGTTGTGGTGGTGGCTTTCCTGGCGTACCACTTGCAATACTTTTTCCTGAAACCCAATTTCATTTGGTAGATAGTATTGGCAAAAAACTTAAAGTGGTAACAGGAGTAGCAGAGGCCGCAGGCATAATGAACATAAGCACACAACAGGCTAGAGCAGAGGAAATAAAAAACAGGCAGTTTGATGTGGTGGTATCTAGAGCAGTAGCACCATTGGGTAGCTTATGGCATTGGAGTAGAAAACTTATTCGCAAAACCAAGAAAGCAGAAAAAGATGTGCCCAATGGTCTTATTTGTTTGAAAGGTGGTGATCTTAGCAAAGAAATTTCTGAAAGCAATTGTAAACCGAATGTCTGGGAAATAAGCAAAATTTTTGATGAAGCTTATTTTGAAGAAAAATTTATGCTGTATCAAGCAGTGAAATAATTTTTTTTCCTCGGCCTAATGGCCGAGGCAATTTATAAAGGCCGAGGTAATTGAATATCTCCGTCCTTCAGGACGGAGATGCAATTGAATTGATCCATCCTTCAAAACGGAGACCAAAATGCATTTTGGCTTTAGCCATTTATATTTCCACATAACAATTTTTATAAAATTTCATTTTACAGTTTTCTTATCAATTAATCTACCTATTTTTAATAGAAAAATGCGATTCATACTACTTTGCTTTTTAACTTTTGCTGTTCACCAGGTATCTGCGCAAGATATTTCCTACAACCATAAAATAGTGGATACCCTTACATCTCCAAATTTTTGGGGCCGTGGTTATACAAACGATGGAATGAAAAAAGCGGCAGATTATTTAGCCAATGAATTTAAAAGCCTTGGCTTAATACCACTAGGCAAAAAAGATTATTTGCAAAAGCTAACTTATTCGGCTAATACATTTCCAGGCAATATGGAGGTAACTATAAATGGCAAAAAACTTATACCCGGTGTAGATTTTATAATTGGAGCAGAAAGTAAAGGAATTACTGTAAACGGAAAATTGGAACAAAAAGATAGTGTAAGTTTTGTAGATGCCGAAAATAGAATCATAGTAACGATTGAAAAAAAGCTCACTTGGGAGGCTTCCCAAAAAGAAGAAAATTACACCTCCATTCAATTAGATAAGGCAAGATTTACAGAAATACCAAAAACGATTAGAGTAAATATAGAAAACAAATTCATCAAAAAATTTGATGCAGCCAATTTATGCGCAAAAGTAATAGGCACCCAAAAACCCGACTCGTTTATTTTCATTACTGCTCATTACGATCACTTGGGTGGTATGGGAAAGGATACTTATTTTCCAGGAGCCAATGACAATGCAAGTGGTGTGGCTTTGTTATTAAGTCTTGCAAAATATTATGCTGCACATCCACAAAAATATTCTATCGGATTTATTTTATTTGCCGGCGAAGAAATCGGTTTATTAGGATCCAAGTATTATACAGAAAATCCAATTGTTCCTTTAAAAAATATTCGTTTCCTTACCAATACCGATTTGGCAGGTACAGGTGTAGACGGTATTACGGTTGTAAATGCTACGGTATTTCCAAAAGAATTTGCATTGATGCAAAAAATAAATACGGAGGGTAGCTATTTAAAAGCTGTGAACCCCAGAGGAAAAGCATCTATTAGCGATCATTATTTTTTTACCGAAAAAGGAGTTCCTTCTTTTTTCTTTTACACACTCGGTGGCATAGCTGCATACCATGATGTGTATGATAAGGCTGCTACGCTCCCACTAAATGAGCAAGCAGACCTTGAGAAGCTTATTATAAAATTTAATGAAGGGTTGCAGCAATAAGAATGTTGTATGACCATTCTGTAAATTTACACGGAATCTTTCTCTACGCAAACAACCTATACTTTTTCTATACTGAGCGCTATTTCAATTCCTTTATCATGTAAACATCTACCTGTGGTGTATTACCAATAGGAAAATCGTGGCGATAGCTTGTAAGCTTAAAACCATACTTACTATAAAAATATTGTGCCCTGCAATTGTATTCCCACACACCTAGAAAAGCAATCTCATAACCCTCGTTTACAGCATAATCCAAAAAGAAATCCATTAACTTTTGTGCAATGCCTTTCCCATGGTATGCAGAGGATACATACAAGCGCTTGAGTTCTATTGTCTTTTTATTTTTTGCTTCCTCAAAATTCGACATCACTGCTCTAAACAAAATATACCCTACAGGTATGTTATCTATCTCTGCAAAAAAATATTTCATTTCCTCATCCTCAATTTCTGCATACAAAGCTTGTTCGTTGTAATATCTTTCCAAAAAATCCTCCATGTCTGCCGCGGTACAAGTGCCACTAAAGGAATCATAAAAAGTTTTTTTTGCTATAGCAGAAAGTGTAGCTACATCATTCAATGTAATCTTACGCAAAGAAATTTCACTCATACATTACCAGTTTAGTTCTATCACATTGTTTCGCCTGTCCACATCTGCCATTCGTTGCGACGGATCTATTTCTATTTTCTTAAAATCGGTCAGTTTCGATTTTACTTCAAGTACATAAGTTGGATGTGTCCATCTCCATTCTTCTCCAACTATTGGCTTTATGCCTTCATCTTCTTTCTTTGCCCCAAACATTAGATTAAGTGGGATAGTATACATTTCCGTACTACCATCTTTTTTTGTAAACATTACATCTATTGGCATTGGCAGTAAACCTATCCGTTTCAATCGTATTTTAGCAATACCATTTACTTCCCATAAACTATCTATACCATAATCTATTTTCTTTGTTGTACTGCACCAGTATTCTTTGTACCAATCCAGTTGTACGCCACTTACATC